>JAEULF010000048.1 GCA_016793965.1 Alphaproteobacteria bacterium
GTGTCCGAGAGCATGCGCCCGTTCGGCACCAGGCGCTTGACCAGGGCCGGGTCGAGCGGCTCGGTCGCGATGATGTAGCTGCCGAAGGGGATGATCCGGCGCTTCAGCCAGGGCGTGGCGCGCGTCGTGTAGCCGTTGGTCGCCAGCAGCACCTCGCGCGCCCCGACGACGCCGCGCGCCGTCACCACGTCGAAGCGCATGCTGCCGTTCGAGCCCTTGCGCGCGATCGCGGCGACGCGCGTGCCGTCGACGAGCTGCGCGCCGGCGCGCCGCGCCGCCGCGGCGAGGCCCTGGTGGAACTTCGCGGGATGCAGGCTGCCCGTTCCCTCCGCGACCATGCCGCCGTGGTAGATGTCGGTGCCGATCTCCTCGCGCTGGCGCTCGCGCGGCAGCATGCGGGCGTCGAGGCCGGTGACCTGCTTGATGCGCGCGACCCGCGCTTCGAGCGAGCGATAGGCGCCGGGCCAATGCGCGCCGACGAAGCGGCCGGTGCGCCGGTAATCGCACTGGATCGATTCGCGTTGCAGCAGGTCCTCGACGAAGGGCAGTGCCCGCGCCGCCTCCTCGACCAGCGCCGCCGCCTTCTCCGCGCCGTAGCGCTCGGCGTAGTCGGCCTCGCCCTGGCGCAGCGAGCCGGAGACGAAGCCGCCATTGCGCGACGAGGCACCGAAGCCGAAGCGCTCGGCCTCCAGCACCATGACGGCCAAGCCCTGCCGGCGCAGCTCCAAGGCCGCGTTCAGCCCGCAGAAGCCGCCGCCGATGACGGCGACATCCACCTTGTCCGGGAGCTGCGGCAGGGTCGCGTCTGGCGGCGGGGCCGCTTCCCACCAATAGGGTTGGTCCTTGAACTCCGGCGCATAGATCTCGCCGCTCGTTAGTCCGCTGGACGCCATCGCCGCACTCCCGGGTTTGACCGCGCCCCCCTAGCCTGAATAGGATTTCACCCGACGATCAAGCAGGCGATTTGCGGAGGTCACCCGACCGCCGCGCAGAGGCTGCTCGACGCAACAACGGGATAGGGGGCGACGATGACCGAACCGCAGAGCTTCCAAGCGGACTGCATCGAGATCTTCAAGGACAAGCTGGCGCGCGGCGAGATCGACCGCCGCACGGCCCTGAAGCTCGCCGCGGCGCTGGGCCTCGCTGCCGTGCCGAGCTTCGGGCGCGAGGCGCAGGCGCAGGCGGCCGAGGTCATCCATGTGAATTGGGGCGGCATCGCCAACGACGCTTTCTACAACCATTGGGGCAAGCCCTTCGAAGCCGCCAATCCCGGCATCAAGGTGAAGATGGATTCGTCCGGCCCCTCGGCCGGCAAGATCCGCACCATGGTCGAGTCGAAGAAGGTCACCTGGGACATCTGCGACAGCTCGGCCAGCTCCTCGATCCTGCTGGGCGGCCAAGGGCTGCTCGAGCCGGTCGACTACAACATCGTCAAGAAGTCCGACCTGCCGCCGAAAGGCTTCGACTACCCGTTCGGCGCGGCGCCGTACTCGTTCAGCACCATCATCACCTATGACAGCGCCAAGACGGGCAAAGAGCCGCCGAAGTCCATGGCCGACTTCCTGGACTTCAAGAAGTACCCGGGCAAGCGGCTGCTCCGGAAGGACGCGCCGACCATGATCGAGCTGCTGCTCATGGGCGACGGCGTCGCGCTGGACAAGGTCTATCCGCTCGAGGACACGGTCAAGCGCGGCCTGGAGATCCTGAAGAAGCATCGCAAGGAGTTCGTCTACTGGACCTCGGGCTCGGAGTCCGAGCAGATCCTGCGCACCGGCGAGGCCGTGATGGGCGTGATCTGGCACACCCGGTCCAAGGTGCTGTTCGACGAGACGAAGGGGCGGATCAACTACACCTGGAACCAGGGCATCCTCCAGCCCGGCGTCCAGGTCATCCTCAAGGGCAACCCGGGCGGCGTGAACGCGCAGAAGTACCTGGCGTCGGCTTGCGCGAACCCGGGCCCCCAGGTCGATCTGCTGAAGTTCCTCGGCAACGGTCCGACGAACCCGAAGGCGTCGCCCATGGTGCCGGCGGAATTCCGGCGCTTCAACCCGACCGATCCGGACAACGCCAAGATCCAGCTGGTCGTGGACGGCAACTACTGGGGCAAGAACTACCCGGATATCAACCAGCAGTTCCTCGATATCGCCGCGAGCTGACGGCACGAGCCGCGATCGGGGCCCTCCCCTGGGCGTGCCTCGGGGGAGGGCCTTCTTGTCTCAGCGTGGCGCTCCGGCGCGCCGGCCAGTCGGAAGGGAGCCATGGCACGGGTACCCCAGGTGAGCGAGAGCGCGGACCCCGAGGTCCAGGCGCTGATCGAGCGCATCAAGGCGCGGCGCGGCGGCGCGCTGCTCGACCTCGACAAGGCGCTGCTCAACGCGCCGACCATCGCCGACGGCTGGAACGCCTTCCTCGGCGCCGTGCGGACCAGATGCGTGCTCAAGGGACGCTGGCGCGAGCTGGCGATCCTGCAAGTGGCCGTGCTCAACGGCGCGGACTACGAGTTCAACCAGCATGCCCCCGTCGCGCTCAAGGAGGGCATGACCCAGGCGCAGCTCGACTCGCTGCGCCGCGGCGATCGCACGCCGTTCGACGCGACGGAGCTGGCGATCCTCGACTACACCGACGCCATGACGCGGATGATCCGCGTGCCCGATGCGATCTTCGCCGCGGTGTCCGAGCGCTTGCCGGCACGAGACTTGGTCGAGCTGACCGCCACGATCGGCGCCTACAACCTGGTCTCGCGCTTCCTGGTGGCGCTGGAGATCGGGCACTAGAGCCGGTAGCCTCCTGCGCGAGAGCACGCGCGGGGCCGCGTGGGCAATGGGAGCGTTGCAGGCCATGGCAGCGACACGCCGGTCTCGTCACCTCCTGGCGCTCCTGCTGGCCGCTGCCGGCATCGTCGCAGGCGCCGCCGAAGCGCTTGCTCAAGCGCCGGCCTGTCCGGCGGCTGGTACCGTCGCGCGCCTCTCGAACGGCTGGACCTGGACCTATCTGGACGCTGACGGCGCCTGGTGCCGTTTTCGTGCGGGCAACAAGATCGAGCGCCAGGCGCACGGGCTCTGGCTGCAGACCTGGCCCGACGGGCGCTATGGGGCCGGCGTCAAGGCGGGCATTGCGACCCTCGCTGCGCTCTTCCCGCTGGAGGCAGGGCGCAAGGCGTCGTTCGACCTCGCCGCGGCCGAGCGCCGCCGCTATGGCGGCACGACCGTGCCGCCGATGCGCCAGGAGGTCAGCGTGCTGCGCCGCGAGATTGCCGTCGTTCCGGCCGGCAGCTTCGACGCCTTCGTCGTCGAGTGGCGCGACACCGTCGACCGCAAGGCGCGCGACAATGACCGCCTCTACGAGACCGTGGCGCACGCCGTTTGGACGATGTGGTACGTGCCGTCCGAGGGCATGGCGGTCAAGGTACGGGTCGCCTCTCAGGCACGCGAGCTCGGCAAGGCGCTCCAAGGCTGGGAGGTGGTGCAGATCGCGCGGCCATGAGGCACGGGAGTGCGGCGATCCAGCTTCACTCCGCTGCCGTGCGGCGTGCCGGGTCCGCGAAGCGCATTTCCGCGGCCCAATACTCCGGGAAGCCGACGACGCGCTTGATCTCGTCGAAGCTGGCAAGCGGCGGCAGCGCCGTCGCCGCGCCGGGCTGCAGCGCGGCCAGCGCCTGCTGCATCGCCGAGATGACCGCTGCCAGCAGGTGCAGCGGATAGATCGCGAGCTTGAAGCCGAGCGCCTCGATCTCGGCCGGCGGCAGGATCGGCGTGGCGCCGCCATGCACCAGATTCGCCATGCAGGGCTTGCCCGGGAAGCCCGCGCAGAAGCGGCGCATCTCCTCGCGGTCGAGCGGCGCCTCCAGGAACAGGATGTCGGCGCCCTCCTCGGCGAAGATGCGCATGCGCGCCATTGCCTCGTCGAAGCCGTGCGGCCCGCGCGCGTCGGTGCGCGCGAGGACCAGGATGCCGCTGTCGCGCCCGGCCTCGACGGCGGCACGGACGCGGATGCGCGCCTCCTCGCGGTCGACCACCTGCTTGCCCTTTGTGTGGCCGCACTTCTTCGGGCTGAGCTGGTCCTCGATCATGACCGCGGCGGCGCCGGCGCGCGCGTACTCGCGCACCGTGCGCTGCACGTTCAGCGCGTTGCCGTAGCCGGTATCGCCGTCGCCGATCAACGGCACGGCTCCGGCAGAGGCCGTGCAGGCGCGCAGGCTGTCCAGCATCTCGGCAAAGGAGATCAGCCCGGTGTCCGGCATGCCGAGCCGCGCCGCCGAGACGGCGAAGCCGGACATGAACGTGACGGGAAAGCCCGCGCTGGCGATCAGCTTGGCCGAGAGGGAGTCGAAGCAGCAGGGCGCCACCTTGAGGCCGGGGGCAGCGAGGAGGGCGCGCAGGCGCTCGGCGGGCGAGCTCGACGCAGGCATGTTCGGTCTCCTCGGTAGCGGCGGCGCGGCAGTCTAGCCCGCGCCCGGCGGACCAGCCACCGGTCGGTCGGAGAGCGGGCGGTCGGCGACGCGGGTGAATGCGACGAGGCCGGCGAGGATGACCGCACAGACGACGGCGAACAGCACGCCGAAGGCGCGCGCGGCCTCGATCCGCTCCGTCGCCGAGAGTTCCTGGCGCACGATGTCCTCCAGCTCGGTCAGGGCGCCGGTGCTCGGCACCCAGGCCGCCATCAGCCCGATCACCAGAGCCGAGGCCGCCGTCGTGCCGACCGCGCCGGCGAAGCCGCGCACGAAGCTCATGGTGCCGGTGACGGTGCCGATGTCGTGCCGCTCCACGGCGTTCTGCGCCGAGACGATGGAGACCGGGAACATCGGCCCGATGCCGACGCCGACAAGAGCCAGCAGAAATGTCGCGAGCGCTGGCGTCATCTCCGCGCGCAGACCGGCGATCCCGGCGAGCCCAGCCAGCCCGACGGCCGTCACCGGCAGCATCAGGCGCGGCGGCAGCGTGTAGCGCCCCGTGCGCTTGAGGTGCTGCCCGGCCCAGCCCGCGGAGAGCGTCGAGGAGAGCATCAGCCCGATCATCAGCAAGCCGACCGAGCTGGCCGAGAGCTGCAGCGTGATCTTGAG
>JAEULF010000053.1 GCA_016793965.1 Alphaproteobacteria bacterium
AGCCGGAGACCACAGCCTCGCGGATCTCGCTCATCTGGTCCTCGACCTGGCGCAGGTGCGCCTCCAGGCGATCGGAGACCGTGCTGAGGATGACGCCGACGCGGTCGCGGACGAGCGCCAGCGTGCTCTCCCGCGCCGCGACGAATCCGAGAGCCAGCGCGCTGCCCACCGCGACCGCGATGAGCGCCGTGAAGCCGACGGCGAGCACGGCGGAACGCGAGATGTGCAGCATCGGCCGCCGCCCTGCCCGGCCGCCCGGCGCGACCGCCGCCGGCGCGTCGCCGCGCTTGCCTGGCCCCAGGCCCATGTCCGTCGTGGTCATGGCCCTGTGTAGCGCGCCGGCGCGCCGGACGCGAGGCCGAGCGGGAGCCTGGGAATTGCGCTCCTGGCGCTGGCGGCGGCCATGCCGCTCGGCCATAATCCGCGCATCCGCGGAGGCGGACCGGCCGAGGAGAGCTTGTTCGATGAGCGCGCGCGCGCCGATGCTGGTGCTGGAGCTGAACGAGGCGACGGAGCACTTCCTGCGCCGCTACGTGGCGGAAGGCGAGCTGCCGCATTTCGCGCGCCTGCTCGCGGGCGGCCGCTTCCTGCGCACGCGCATCGCCGGCTGGCGGGCCGACGCCGATCGCGCCTGGCGCCACATCAGCCCGTGGATGGTCTGGCCGTCCGTCTACACCGGCCTGCCGATCGAGCGGCACGGCATCGTCGGCTTCGGCCAGGACAGCCGGGCGCTGCAGGGCGCCTGCATCTGGGACCGGCTGAACGCCGCCGGCGTCACGACGGGCGTCTGCGGCAACCTGATGAGCTGGCCGCCGCGCGGCGGCGACAAGGCGCTGTTCTACGTGCCGGAGTCCCTGGCCGACACGGACGAGACCATCCCCGAGGCCGCGCGCCCGGCCCAGGCCTTCTCGATCCTGGCCGCGCGCAACTACTCCGAGAGCTTCGTGAAGACCGCGCCGCGCGCCGTGGCGCTGCTGCTGCGGAGCCTGGGCAGCGGCGTCAGCCTCGCCACCGCGGCGCGCATGCTCGCCCAGGTGCCCCTGGAGATCCTGCGCGGGCCCCGCCAGCATCCCGAGCGCGCGATGCTGCACAGCTACATGCTGGCCGACGTGTTCAAGGCGCTGTGGACGGCGACGCGGCCCGCCTACGCGACGGCGCAGTTCAACCACATCGCCTACATGCAGCACCGCTACTGGCGCGCCGCCGAGCCCGAGCGCTTCGGCGACGCGGTCGGCCCGCTCGACCGCCACTTCTTCGGCACGGCGGCCGAGCGCCGGCGCTTCGAGGCCATGTTCGCCGGCTGCATCCTGCGCTCCTTCCAGCTCGCCGACCGCATCCTCGGCGACTGGCGCGCCATGGCGGGCGAGAGCGCCACGATCGCGGTCCTCACCGGCCTCGGCCAGCGGCCGATGGAGCCGGGGCGCGACATCCACAACCCGGAGATCCGCCTGGTGCGGATCGAGGCGCTGTTCGCGCGGCTCGACCTGCCGGCGAGCACCTGCCTGCCGCAGATGAACCCGGACCTGACGCTGACCTTCGCCGACCGGGCCGCGGCGGAGGCGGCGGAGCGCAAGCTGGCGGCGGTGACGGTGGACGGGGCGCTGCCGCTGTTCCACCAGCAGCGCGTCGGCGCGCAGCTCTTCCTCGAGGTGCAGCTGCCGGAGAGCCTGTGGGACCGCCCGCTCGGCGCGGCCGAGATCCGCGTCGGCGACAACGGCCCGGCGCTGCGGCTCGCCGACCACGTCGTGGTCAACGCCCAACGGTCGCAGTCGACCGCGCACCATCAGGACGAGGGCTGGATGCTCGTCGGCGGCGACCTTGCCGGCCTCGACTTGCCGGCGGAAAGCCTGGACGTCACGGAGATCTGCCCGCTGTTCCTGCGCCGCTTCGGCATCGGCCAGGTCAACCGGGCGGCATGACGGCGCGGGGAGCGGGCGCGTGAGCGGCTTCCGCCTGGACGGCATCGCCGTCGTCATCCCCTGCTACCGCGTCGGCCGCGCCGTGCTCGACGTCATCGCGCGCATCGGCCCGGAGGTCGCGCGCATCTACTGCGTCGACGATGCCTGCCCGGACCGCACCGCCGACCTGGTCGAGCGCGAGGCGAAGGACCCGCGCGTCGTCGTCATCCGCCATGCCGCCAACGGCGGCGTCGGCGCCGCCGTCGTCACCGGCTACAAGGCGGCGATGGCCGACGGCATGCGCGTCATCGTCAAGGTGGACGGCGATGGGCAGATGGACCCGGCGCTGCTGCCGGCCTTTGTCGGCCCGATCCTGCGGGGCGAGGCCGACTACACCAAGGGCAACCGCTTCTACGACCCGGACGGGCTGAAGGGCATGCCGCCGGTCCGCCTCGTCGGCAATGCGGCCTTGTCGCTGCTGACCAAGGCGTCCTCGGGCTACTGGACCGTGTTCGACCCGACCAACGGCTACACGGCCGTGCATGCCGCGGTGCTCGACCTCGTGCCGCTCGACCGCCTGGCGCGCCGCTACTTCTTCGAGAGCGACATGCTGTTCCGCCTGAACCTGGCGCGCGCCGTCGTGCTCGACGTGCCGATGAAGGCGGTCTACGGCAGCGAGCGCAGCAACCTCGACCCGCTGCGCGTGGCGCCGGAGTTCCTGCGCCGCAACCTCGCCAACCTGGCCAAGCGCATCGTCTACGGCTACCTGCTGCGCGACTTCAACGCCGCCTCGCTGGCCCTGCTGGCCGGGCTGCCGCTGACGCTGTTCGGCCTCGTCTACGGCGCGCTCACCTGGGCCGCCTCGGCCGCCGCCAACGCGCTGACGCCCGCCGGCAAGGTGATGATCGCGGCGCTGCCGATCATCGTCGGCGCGCAGCTCCTGCTCACCTTCTTCGGCTTCGACATGGCCGCCGTGCCGCAGCGCCCGATCCACCCCCGGCTGGTCGAGATGAAGGCGGCGCTGAAGCGCGGTTAGGCAGGCTGTCCCGACCGCCGGCGTCCCTCTCCCGCCGCAGGCGGGGGAGGGACAACGGAGGACCGTGACGCGCGATCCCCGATTTGTCAGACTACGAAAGAATTTCCCGTCGCGCCGTGGAGGGCCGCATGGCACTCGATCCCGCGTCCGCTGTCACCGTCTCTGCCCCCACGCTCGCCCCCACTCTCGCTCCCGGCCTGGCCGGGCGCCGCATCCCCTTCGAGCGCATCCCCGTCGTCGATCTCGGCGGGCTGATCGACGGCACGGACGAGCGCCGCGTCGCCGCTGAGGTCGCGCGCTGCTGCACAGAGATCGGCTTCTTCTACGTGCGCAACCACGGCATCCCGGCGTCCATGGTCGATGCGGCGTTCGCGCAGACGCGCCGTTTCTTCGACCTGCCGCTCGAGCGCAAGATGGCGCTGCACATCAAGAGGTCGCGCGCCCATCGCGGCTACTTCCCGGTGTTCGAGGAGAACACCGACCCCAAGCTGACGGCGGACCTCAAGGAGGGCTTCGACCTCGCGCGCGAGGTGGCGGAGAGCGACCCGCGCGTCGTCGCCGGCAAGCCGCTGCACGGGCCGAACGTCTGGCCTGATGACCTGCCGGGCTTCCGAGCGACGATCGACGCCTACTACGCCGCGCTGATGCGCCTGGCCGGCACGCTGATGCGCGCCTTCGCGCTCGGCCTGGAGCTGCCGCCGGACTGGTTCGTCGACAAGATCGACGACGCTATGGGGGCGCTGCGCCTGCTGCACTACCCGCCGCAGGGCGGCTATATCAAGCACGAGACGCTGGGCTGCGGCGCGCATTCCGACTATGGCTGCCTGACCATCCTGGCGCAGGACGCGGTCGG
>JAEULF010000177.1 GCA_016793965.1 Alphaproteobacteria bacterium
GCCCTCCTGATCGCCGACGAGCCGACGACGGCGCTCGACGTCACGATCCAGGCGCAGATCCTCAAGCTGCTGAAGGACCTGCAGGCCGAGCTCGGCATGGCGGTCCTGATGATCACGCACGATCTCGGCGTCGTCGCGAACGTGGCCGAGGACCTCGTGGTCATGTATCACGGGCGCATCGTCGAGAGCGGCCCGCTGCGCTCGCTCTTCGCGCGTCCGGGCCATCCCTACCTGCAGGCGCTGATGCGGGCCGTGCCGCGCGTGGACCTGGCGCCGGGCACGCGGCTCCAGCCGATCCGCGACTATCCGCGCGCGCATGCCGACAAGCTGCTCGGCGGCGCAGGCAACCCGGGCGACCGCCCGTCCTCGCGGCCGCAGCAGGGGGCGCCTCTGCTCGAGATCGCCGGCCTGACCAAGGCGTTCGGCCAGCGCTCCGGCGGGCTCTTCCGCTGGGGCGAGGCGCGAAGGGTCAAGGCCGTCGCCGAGGTCGACCTGACGGTGCGGCGCGGCGAGTGCCTGGGCCTCGTCGGCGAGAGCGGCTGCGGCAAGACCACCCTTTCCAAGATGGTTCTGCGTGCCGTGACGGCCGACGCGGGCCGCGTCACGTTCCACCGCGACGACGGGCCCGTGGACGTCCTGGCTCTGCGCGGCGACGCGCTGAAAGCGTGGCGCAAGGAGGTCCAGTTCATCTTCCAGGACCCGTACAGCTCGCTGAATCCGCGCATGACCGTCGAGGACCTGATCGCCGAGCCCCTGGTGATCCACGGCATGACGGACGAGGCGCAGCGCCGCGGCATCGTCGACGAGCTGCTGCAGCTGGTCGGTCTCGACGCGCGCCACCGCTCGCGCTACCCGCACAGCTTCTCCGGCGGCCAGCGCCAGCGCATCGGCATCGCGCGCGCGCTGGCGCTGAAGCCGCGCTTGCTCCTCTGCGACGAGCCGGTGTCCGCGCTCGACGTCTCGATCCAGGCGCAGATCCTGAACCTGCTGGGCGACTTGCGCTCCGAGCTCGGCCTGACCTACCTGTTCGTCTCCCACAACCTCGCGGTGGTGAAGTACCTTGCCGACCGGATCGCCGTGATGTGCCGCGGACGCATCGTCGAGCTGGCGACGCGCGACCGGCTTTTCGCCGATCCGCGCCATCCTTACACCCAGGCCCTGCTGGCCGCGGTGCCGGAGCCCGATCCCGACCGCCGGCTCGACTTCGCCAAGCTCCTGGGCGGACGCGCGTCCGATCCCGATGCCTGGCCCGAGCCCTTCCGCATCGACGAGGGCGCGCCGCCCGGCTTGGTGCCCCGGCTGGTCGATGTCGCGCCGGGCCATTCGGTGAGGATGTCCGCCTGATGCGGGCCCGGCACGCAGGCGCGGCCCTTGTCGGCCTCCTGATCGGCGCGTTCGCGCCGGCGCGGGCTGTGCCGCAAGGCCTGACCCTGGTCGAGACGCCGGAGCTCGAGGCGCTGGTCGGCCAAGGCAAGCTGCCCCCCATCGCGCAGCGCGTCCCGTCCGAGCCGATGCGGGGCGACCTGGGCAGCGCCGCGGCTCCCGGGCGCCACGGCGGCGAGCTGCGCATGATCGTGGAGCGCGCGCGCGATGTCCGCCTCATGGTGGTCTACGGCTACGCCAGGCTCGTGGTCTACGCGCTGCCGGATTTCAGGATCGTCCCGGACATCGCGCAAGCGGTCGAGGTCGAGAGCGGGCGCACCTTCACCATCAAGCTGCGCGCCGGTCATCGCTGGTCGGACGGCCATCCGTTCACGGCCGAGGATTTCCGCTACTTCTGGGAGGACGTCGCCAACGACCGGCAGCTGTCCCCGACGGGCTTGCCGTCGAGCCTGCTGGTCGACGGCAAGCCGCCCAAGGTCACGTTCCCCGACGCGCAGACCGTGCGCTATGCCTGGGACAAGCCGAACCCGACCTTCCTCTCCGATCTTGCCGGCGCCTATCCGCTCTATCTCTATCGCCCGGCGCACTACCTGAAGCAATTCCATCGGCGCTACGCCGACCCGGCGCAGCTCGAGCAGCGCGTCAAGGCCGCCAGCGTGCGCAACTGGGCCGCGTTGCACAACCGCCTGGACAACCAGTACCGCAACGACAATCCCGACCTGCCGACGCTCGAACCGTGGGTCAACAGGACGGCGGCCCCGGCGCAGCGCTTCGTCTTCACGCGCAATCCCTACTTCCATCGCCTCGACGCGGCTGGCCGCCAGCTCCCGTACATCGACCGCGTCATGCTGAACATCGCCGACGGCAAGATCGTCCCGGTGAAGACCGGCGCCGGCGAGGCGGACCTGCAGGCCCGCCACATCGCCTTCGACAACTACACGTTCCTGCGCCAGGCGTCGAAGCGCCACGATTTCGACGTCGATCTGTGGATTCCCGCGCGCGGCAGCCACCTCGCGCTTTTCCCGAACCTGACGGCGACCGACACGGGCTGGCGGGCGATGCTGCGCGACGTCCGGTTCCGGCGCGCGCTGTCGCTGGCGATCAACCGGCGCGAGATCAACCAGGTCGTCTATTTCGGCCTGGCGCTCGAGAGCGGCAACACCGCCCTGCCTGGGAGCCCGCTCTACAGCGAGGCGAACCGTCTGGCCTGGTCGCGCTACGATCCGGGAGCCGCGTCCAAGCTGCTCGACGAGATCGGCCTGACGCGGCGCAACTCCGCCGGCATCCGCCTGATGCCCGACGGCAGACCGCTCGTCCTCATCGTCGACATGCCGAGCGACAGCGCCGAGCAGACTGCCGTGATGCAGCTCATCGAGGACCACTGGCGCCGGATCGGCGTGAAGCTCTTCCTCAAGGGCGGCTCGGTGGACCTCTACCGTAAGCGCCTCTTCGCGGGCGATAGCCTGATGTCGATGCAGTCAGGGGCCGAGAACGGCAAGCCGACCCCCGACATGTCGCCCGCCGAGTGGGCGCCCACCAACCAGCAGCACGCGCAATGGTCGCGCTGGGGGAACTACGTGGAGAGCGCGGGCAAGGCCGGCGAGCCGATCGACATGCCGGAGGGCCGGGAGCTGCTCGACCTCTACGAGCGCTGGCGCAGTGCTGCTGGCGCCGACGAGCGCCGCGGCGCGTGGCAGCGCATGCTCGCGATCCACGCGGAGCAGCAGTTCACGATCGGCCTCGTCGCCCAGGTCCCGCAGCCGGTCGTCGTCAGCCGGCGGCTGCGCAACGTGCCGCGCAAGGCGCACTGGAACTTCGATCCCGGCGCGCAGTTCGGCATCCATCGCATGGACATGTTCTGGTTCGACGAGGATGGCTCGCCCGCCGGGAAGGCGGCCGGCACCGCAGGCGCAAGGAGCGGGGGATGATCCAATTCACGCTCCGACGCTGCCTGCTGATGATCCCGACGCTGCTGGCGATCAGCTTCGTCACCTTCGGCATCATCAAGCTTCCTCCCGGCGATTTCCTGGAGACGATGATCGCGGAGATGCAGTCGCAGGGGGAATCGGTGGACCCCGCCCGGATCGCGTTCCTGCGCCAGCAATATGGCCTCGACAAGCCGTTTCTCGAGCAGTACCTGACCTGGCTCTGGGGCCTGTGCCACGGCGATCTCGGCTGGTCCTTCGAGTACAACCGGCCGGTCAGCGAGGTGGTCGGCGAGCGGCTGACGCTCTCCGCGGTGCTGTCGCTGGCGACCATCCTGTTCACCTGGTGCGTCGCCTTCCCGATCGGCATCTACTCGGCTGTCCGCCGTTACGGCTTCTGGGACCACGTGCTGACCTTCGTGGGCTTCCTCGGGCTGGCGATGCCCAACTTCCTGCTCGCCCTGATCCTGCTCTACCTGACCAACCGCTATCTCGGCATCTCGGTCGGCGGGCTCATGGACCCGGAGTACCTCGACCAGCCCTGGAGCTGGGGCAAGATCCGGTCGGTCGCCGAGCACCTGATCGTCCCCGTGGTCGTCATCGGCACGGCCGGGACGGCGGCGCAGATCCGCCGGCTGCGCGCCAACCTGCTCGACGAGCTCAATCGACCTTACGTGGTCACCGCGCGAGCCAAGGGCCTGCCACCCGGGCGCGCGCTGCTGAAGTACCCGCTGCGGATGTCGCTCAACCCGTTCATCGCGGACATCGGCAGCCTGCTGCCGCAGATCGCCTCGGGCGCGGCGATCGTCTCCGTGGTGATGTCGCTGCCGACGACCGGGCCGATGCTGCTCTCCGCCCTGCAGGCGCAGGACATGTACCTGGCCGGCTCGTTCCTGATGTTCCTCGCCGTGCTCACGGTGATCGGCGTCCTGGTGTCGGACATCGCGCTTGCGGCGCTCGACCCGCGCATCCGCCTGACCGGCGGAGCGACGCGATGAGCGGCGCGCACTTCGTCTCCCGGGAGCCCTTCGACCCGCATGCCGTAGAGGCGATGACGCCGCAGCAGGAGCGCTACTTCCGCGCCTCGCAGTGGCAGCTGATGTGGTGGCGCTTCCTGCGCCACAAGCCGGCCGTGATATCCGGCGCGTTCCTGCTGGCGCTCTACGTTGCGACGCTGTTCTGCGAGTTCCTGTCGCCCTACGGGCTGGAGACGCGCAACACCGAGTTCATCCTGGCGCCGCCGCAGGGGGTCCGACTCTTCCACGAGGGGCGCTTCGTCGGTCCCTATGTCTACGGCCTCGACTACCGCCTGGACATGGACACGCTGCAGCGCATCTACGAGCCCAACCGACTGAGCGTGCAGCCGCTGCGATTCCTCTGCCGCGGCACGCCCTACGAGCTCTGGGGACTTGTCGAGACGGACCTGCACCTGGTCTGCCCGTCCAGGGACGGGACGTTCTTCCTGCTCGGCACCGACCGCCTGGGCCACGACCTCCTCACGCGCATCCTGTATGGCGCGCGCATCTCCCTCACCGTCGGGCTGCTCGGCGTCGCCGTCAGCCTCGTGCTCGGGATCGTGCTCGGCGCAATCGCCGGCTTCTATGGCGGCGTCGCCGACTTCTTGATCCAGCGTGCCATCGAGGTCATCCGCTGCTTCCCCGAACTGCCGCTCTGGATGGCCTTGTCGGCGGCGCTGCCCGCGGATTGGAGCCCGCTCTGGATCTATCTCGGGATCACCATCATCCTCGGGCTGATAGACTGGACCGGCCTGGCGCGCGCCGTGCGCTCGAAGTTCCTGGCGCTGCGCGAGGAGGATTTCTGCACGGCAGCCACCTTGATGGGCGCGGGCTCGCGGCGCGTGATGTTCCGGCACCTGCTGCCGAGCTTCACGAGCCACATCATCGCCTCGGCCACCCTGTCGATCCCCGGGATGATCCTGGGTGAAACAGCCTTGAGCTTCCTCGGTCTTGGGTTGCGGCCGCCCATCGTCTCCTGGGGCGTGCTGTTGTCTCAGGCGCAGAACATCAACGTCGTGGTTCTCTACCCCTGGCTGCTGCTGCCGGTGATACCTGTGGTCCTTGTCGTGCTGGCGTTCAATTTCTTCGGCGATGGGCTACGTGACGCCGCCGATCCCTACAGCTAGCGGATTGGAGACCTGGAGTTCCGCATCGCTCGGCGCATTCTGCGCCCAATCGGCAACAGGGGTGCTCATGCGCGGTACCGCCCGGGATTTGATCGTTGACAGTCCTTCCGGCCCCCGAGCACAGTTCCGCGCAGATCGCGTCACGGCCACTCCGCGGCCACGCTGCGGGGGACCTCGCCACTGGTAGGGACTTGTCCTCAACCCCGAGTGTCCGAGGGTCGCGCATGCCGGCGCATCGACTTCTGATCTACAGCCACGATTCATTCGGCCTGGGGCATCTGCGGCGCTGCCGCTCGATCGCGCTGGCGCTGGTGGAGCGCTTCCCGAACCTGGAGGCGCGCATCGTCTCCGGCCTGCCGCTGGTGGCCGAGTTCGGCTACCACCCGCGCATCTCGCTCACCCTCGTGCCGCCGGTCATCAAGCTGAAGAACGGCGACTACCGCGCGCGCAAGGCCGGGCAGGGGCTGGTGGATGCGATCGAGGAGCGCTCGCGCATCATCTGCGACACGGCGCGCGCCTTCGAGCCCGACCTGTTCCTGGTCGACAAGGAGCCGCTCGGCATCCGCGGCGAGGTGCGCGCCACGCTCGACGAGCTGCAGCGCAACGGCGTGCCTTGCGTTCTCGGCCTGCGCGACGTCATGGACGACCCGCCGCGGCTCGTCGAGGAATGGCAGCGCAAGGGGGCCATCGAGGCGCTCGACACGGCATACGACGAGATCTGGATCTACGGGCTGCCGCGCATCTACGAGCCTCTCGCCGGCGTGCCGCTGGCGCCGCATGTCCGCCGCAAGATCGTCTACACGAGCTACCTCTACCGCAACGGCATCCACATGGCCGCGCAACCGGAAGGCGCGAGCGAGCGGCCCTACATCCTTGTGACGCCGGGCGGCGGCGGCGACGGCGAGCGCCTGGTGGATTGGGTGCTCGACGCGATCGAGCACGACCCCTCCCTGCCGCACCGCATCGTCATCGTCAGCGGCCCGTTCATGGACGGCCAGAGCCGCGAGGCCTTCGCGTCGCGCGTCGCCCGGCTTCCGCAGGTCGAGATCATCACCTTCACCTCCGACATGGAGGTGCTGATGAAGCGGGCCTCCGGCATCGTCGCCATGGGCGGGTACAACACCTTCTGCGAGATCCTGTCCTTCGACCGGCCGGCGTTGATCGTGCCGCGCACCGTGCCGCGGCTGGAGCAGTTCATCCGCGCCTCGCGCGCCGCAGCCCTTGGCCTCGTCGCCATGCTGCCGGGCGACGGCGACCGCAACCCCGAGCGGATGGCCGCGGCGCTGCGCCGGCTGCCGCACCAGGCCCGCCCGTCCTCGATCGTCATCCCCGGCCTGCTCGACGGGCATGACGCGATCACCGCCCGCGTCAGCCACTGGCTGGGCATCGCCGAGCCGACCCGCCGCCTGGCCGAAGCGGCCGGCTGAGCGACCCGGCCAGCACGTCGCGTCCGGTGCCCCGCGTCGGCTTCGTCCTGAAGGGCTATCCCCGGCTGTCCGAGACCTTCATCGCGCAGGAGATCCGCGCGCTCGAGGAGCGCGGCCTCGCCATCGCGATCTACAGCATGCGCCGGCCGACCGATCGCCACGCGCATCCCGTGCACGCCGAGATCCGCGCACCTGTCGCCTATCTGCCGGAATACCTCTGGCGGGCGCCGCTGCGCGTTCTGCGCGGCTGGATGGTGGCGCGCCGCCTGCCGGGCTACGCTGCCGCGCGCGCGGCCTGGCTGCGCGACTGGCGTCGCGACCCCACGCCCAACCGCGGCCGGCGCTTCGGCCAGGCGCTCGTGCTCGCGGCCGAGCTGCCGGCCGACATCGACCGGCTGCACGCGCATTTCCTGCACACGCCGGCCTCGGTGACGCGCTATGCCGCCCTCATGCGCGGCCTGCCCTGGAGCGTCTCGGCCCACGCCAAGGACATCTGGACGACGCCTGACTGGGAGAAGCGCGAGAAGCTCGCCGCCTGCGCCTGGGCGGTGACGTGCACCGCTGTCGGCGCCGAGCACTTGCGGGCGCTGGCGCCCGAGCCGGGCCGCGTCAGCCTCGTCTATCACGGCCTCGATCT
>JAEULF010000180.1 GCA_016793965.1 Alphaproteobacteria bacterium
CGCAATCTCGCGCCGCTTCTGCTCGGTGATGTCGACGAGGACGGTGATCGTGCTGCCGTCGGGCAGTCGCTGGTCCTTGACGAGGAGCCAAGTGCCGTTGCTCCTGAGCCGGATGTTCTGGGTGCCAGCCGGATTGCGTCGGTTGGCTATACGCTGGCGCAGCCAGCCCTCGGGGTCCCCTGCGGCCTCCGGGATCAGCCCGTGCGCAATGCGCTGGCGCAGATGATCGATGAACGGCCGTCCCGGCTGAACGTGCTCGGCCGACTCGGCGTTGAGCCTGCGCCAATTGCGGTTGCCGTAGACGATGCGGTCCTCCGGATCGGTAAGGACGATGCCGTCGTCCAGCGCCTCAACGGCCTGGATGAAGCGCGCATCGGCCTCCTGCGCCCGGCGCTCGAGCTCGACCAGGGCCGTGATGTCGCGTCCGATGCCGCGGTAGCCCGCGAAGCGCCCCTCGGGGTCAAAGACCGGCTGGCCGCTGAGCACGAGGAATCGCTTCTTGCCGTCCCGCCCGACGCGCGCGAAGCGGAAGTCCCTGAACGGCCGCCGCGCCGCCAAGTCCGCCTCGTGCGCCGCCATCTGCTCCTCACTGACGTCGAGCGGCCACACCTCGCGCCGGGTCTTGCCGTAGTGCTCCTCCGGCCGCATGCCCGAGAGTGCCTCGTTGGAGGCCGAGATGTACGAGATGCGCAGGTCGGCGTCCTGCTCCCAGTACCAGTCGGAGGCGGACTCCGCGAAGCCGCGGAACCGGGCCTCGCTACGCCGCAGCGCCTCCTGGCTCTCCTTGCGCTCGGTGATGTCCTCGGCGGCGCCGTAGAGCATCGCGACGCGCCCTGTCGCCGGGTCGATGTCGATGCTGCGGCGCACGGACAGCCAGCGGAAGCTGCCGTCCTTGCACTTGATGCGGTATTCCCCGTGCGTGGCCTCGCCGGCGATGGTGCGCGCGACGTCCCGGCGCGCGCTCTCCTGATCGTCCGGGTGGTAGAGGCTGAAGCCGACGCCGATCTCCTCCCACCGGTAGCCGGTCAAGCGGCGGAATGCCGCCTCGGTCATCCACTCGCAGGACAAGCTGCCGTCAGCGCCGACCGCGTAGGCATAGGAGTATCCCCAGATCATTTCGGAGATCTTGCGGTAGCGCGCCTCGCTCAGCCGCAGCGCGTCCTCGCTCGCCTTGCGGTCCGAGACGTCCTCGGCCGCGCCGTAGAGCATCGTGACCCGGCCGGTCGCCGGATCCGTATCGACGCTGCGCCGGATCGACAGCCACCGGATCGCGCCGCTCTTCGTCGTGATGCGGTACTCGCCATGCGCCGGCTCGCCCGCGACCGTGCGCGCGACGTCGCGGCGCGCGCGCTCGCGATCGTCCGGGTGGTAGAGGTCGAAGCCGACGCCGATCTCCTCCCAGCGGTAGCCTGTCGTCCTGCGGAACGCCCCTTCGGTCATCCACTCGCAGGTCATCGCGCCGTCGGCGCCGACCGCATTGGCGAAGGAGTAGCCCCAGATCATCTCGGAGATCTTGCGATAGCGCGTCTCGCTGCGGCGGAGCGCGTCCGCGCTCGCCTTGCGCCCTGCAATATCCTCGACCATCGACCAGATGTACTGTCGACCGTCCTGGCCGGTGACGAGCGCGCCGTGCAGGTTGACGGGCACGCTGCGGCCGTCCTTGGCGACGTACTCCTTCTCGTACGGGCCATAGCGGCCCGTCGTGCGGAGGAGTTCGAGCTGCTGCGCCTCCTGCTCCTCGTACTTGCGCGGCGTCAGGTCCCAGTAGCGGACGGCCCGAAGCTCTTCCTCCGTGTAGCCGACCATCCGGAGCATGGCGGGGTTCGCCTCGACGAAGGTGCCGTCCATCGCGTTGCGCGCGATGCCGACCGGCGAGAACGTGAACAGCGTCCGCAACTGCTCCTCGCTCGCCCGCAACGCCTCCTGGCTCTCGCGCCTGTCGGTGACGTCCTCTGCCGCGCCGTACATGGCAATGGTCCGCCCGGTCGCCGGGTCGATCTCCGGCCGCCGCCTTACCGAGAGCCAGCGCGTCCGGCCGTCACGGGTCAGCACGCGGTACTCGCCCTGGTTCGCTTCGCCGGAGAAAGCGGCATCGACATCGCGCCGCGCTCGCTCCCGGTCGTCCGGGTGGTAGAAGGACAGGTCCGCCCGCACCCCCTCCCACTCGTAGCCGGTGATTCGGCGGAACGACTCCTCGCTGATCCACTCCCGCTCCCACTTCCCGTCAGCGGCCAAGCGGTAGACGTAGGTGAAGCCCCACAGCAGCTCCGAGATGGATCGATAGCGCGCCTCGCTCGCCCGCAGCGCCTCCTCTGCATCGCGCCGCGCCGTGACGTCCTGCAGGAAGCCGACATAGCCGAGGAAGCTGCCGTCGGCCGCGTAGCGCGGGTTGCCCTCGACGCGTATCCAGCGCGTCGAGCCGTCGGGCCGCAGGTAGCGGTGCTCGGACACCAAGGGCTCGCGCCGCTCCGCCGCAATCTGGCGCAGGCGGAAATAGCGCTCACGGTCATCCGGATGGATGTAGGAGCGCATCTCCTCGACCGATATCGCCGCGCGCGCCGGCCGGCCGGCGAGCTCGAAGGCGAGCGGCGCCATGCGCACCTGGCCTGCTTGGGCGTCCGTCGCCCAGTAGCCGAAGCGGCCGAGGCGCTGCGCCTCGGCGAGCACGGGATCCTCGCGTCCCTCGCCCCCCCCGCCGTCGGACGCCGGCGCGCCGTCGCGCCGCGCCGCGAGGCCCGGCAGCCAGGCGGCGAGTCCAGCGGCCATGATCGCCAGCGCTCCGGCCGCGATCCATCCCGCGGCGCCACCCTGCGGCGAGCCGGCAGCGGAATGGGCGAGGGGCAGAGCGGCCGCGACCGTCAGGCCGACCAGTCCTGCGAGCACCCCGGCGAAGCCCGGTCCGGCAGCCTTCAGCCGGCGCCCATGCAGGACCAGCGACGCAATGGCGACCGCAAGGGCTGCCGTCTGCAGGATGCTGTCGATCATGTCCCTACCCGAGGCATGGCCTGCCGACTCTAAGCAAGGCAGCGTCGCTGGTCGCAGATGCCCAACATCAGGCACCCACGATGCAACCTTTGGACGAGCTATAGACGCAAGGTACCCGTCCCTTGGAGCGCGGCATGGTCTTAGGTCGATTCGTCTAGTCCAAGCCCGAAGGCGCGGATTCCCGCGCTGGCTCCGCTGCCGGTCCCGTGCTACGCGTGCCATTGGAGATTGAGCAAAGCAATGGACTGGGCGCCAGGGCCGATCTGATGCGCATTCGCAGCTACACGCGGATCGGCGGCGCGATCACGGTCGTCACGCTGATCCTCGCCGGCGCCGCCGCCGCGTTCACCTGGCAGTCGATGGACCAGTCGCGCAGCTCGGCGGCGCGGCAAAGCGCCGTCAAGGACCTCCTCCTCGGCTTCTCGGAAACCACGAGCGCGCTGAGCCACCACGCGCGGCGCGTGGCGACGCGGCCCGACCCGACGCCCGGCGAGACGCTCCGCCGGGAGAGCGAGGACCTGCGCAAGCGCGAGCAGATCGTCGTCCAGCTGCAGGGCCTGGGCCTGACCGCCGAGGAGCAGACCCACCTCGCCGCCGTGAAGCGCAGTGCCGATACCCTGGTCGGCATCGAGCGGATGGCGATCCGCGTCGGCTCGCAAGGCGACATCGAGCGCGCCCGCCAGCTGCTGTTCGACCAGGCCTACGAGGCGCAGCGCACGGACCTGGCGAACGCCATGCACGCGTTCCAGGTGCGCGTCAACGCGCGCATGTCGCGCTCGGCCGAGTCCGCGCGTCAGCGCGCCGAGGCGCTGATGGGGCTCACGCTGGCCGCCGTCGGGCTGCTCGCCGTCTGCGTCATCTACATCAGCTTCGGCCTCATCCAGCGCCGCGTCATCGGGCCGATCGGCCGACTGCACGACGTCGTCGAGGACTTGGCGGAAGGCCAGCTCGACGCCGTTGTGCCATGCGTCGACCAGCAGGACGAGATCGGCGTGCTGGCGCGGTCGATCTCGCACCTGCGCGACAAGGAGATCGAGAACAAGAAGCTCCGCGACGAGCTGGAGCGCCTTGCCACCACCGATCCGCTGACCGGCGCGTCCAACCGGCGTGCCTTCATGGACGCGTCGGATCTCGAGATCAAGCGCGCGCGCCGCTACGGCGGGACGCTCGCCGTCGTCATGGCCGACATCGACTACTTCAAGCGCATCAACGACACCTTCGGCCATGCGGCAGGCGACCAAGCGCTGAAGGCCATCGTCCGCACCTTCCGCGGCAGCTTGCGGCCGATGGACGTGCTCGGCCGGCTGGGCGGCGAGGAGTTCGCGATCCTCCTTCCCGGCGTGGACGCGCAGGCGGCGCTGCGCACCGCCGAGCGCCTGCGCTCTCTCGTCAAGGCGATCGTCGTGACGGCCGAGGACAACCGCGAGGTCCGGTTCACCGTGAGCTTCGGCGTCGCCATGCTGGAGCCCGGGGAGGAGACGATCGAGCAGGCCTTGCGGCGCTCCGACGCCGGGCTCTACGCGGCCAAGGCGGCCGGGCGCGACTGCGTGGTCATGCAGCCGGCTTGACGGCGCGGCAGCCGCGGCCGTCAGTCCCCCAGCATCGCCTGGAGATAGGCCGGCACGCGGACGATCGCGTCGGCGCGAGCTGCCGGGTCGGTGCCGACATGCGCCCGGCCGCCGCGCGCCATGGCGAGCCCGGTGCGCTCGCGCAGCGGCCGGTCCGGCGCGTCGAAGTCGTGATAGGCGCCGGGATAGGCGTGCAGGGCCGTGCGCTCGCCGCGCGCCGCTGCCGCCGCCACGAGGTCGCGGCACGGGCCGATCGGCGTCCAATCGTCCGCCTCGCCGGTCAGCAGCATGAATGGGACGCCTGCGCGCCATGTCCCCGCGGCGCTGGCCTTCAAGGGCTCGCTGCAGCCGGGGTAGAAGATGACCGCCGCGCGGAAGGTTCCCCGAGGCAGCGACGCCGGCCGCACCGGAGACTCCGCCGCGATCGTCCACAACGCCGTGGCCCCGCCATGCGACCAGCCGAGGAGCGCCACGCGGTCCGGCCTGACGAAGGGCTGCGCCTGGAGCCAGAGGAGCGCGCCATAGGCATCGCGCGGCCGCTCGCGGCGCGCCGTGATCGGGCGCTGCTTGATCGTGCAGATCTCCTCGATGCCGCGCGGCCCGAAGCTGTCGGGCAGCAGGACGACGTAACCGAGCCGCGCTAGCCTCTCGGCCCAATCGGCATGGCGCGAGGTGAGCTCGCCGCGCCGCTTGCCCTCGCGCCGGAACAGGCCGCCGCAACCATGCAGCGCCACCACCGCCGGGAACGGCCCGGGCCCGTCCGGTCGGTAAAGGCGGCCTTCCAGGCGCGTCGCCTGCCCGCCGGCCAGATCGGCGTCGACGGACGGGAACGACACGCGCTCCTCGGCGAGGGCCGGAACGGCGGCTAGGGTCAGCGCCATCAGGATGATCCGCAACGCGGGCCTCGCGGCAACGGGACGCGCGGATGATCGCCGATCGCGGCACGCGACGGAAGGCACGTCGGCGCCGAGCGTCGGCGACCCGTCGCCCGTCCCATGGCTCGGGCCGGGGGCTCGCCGCTCCTCGCCCTAAGGACGTCAACGCAGGATCGTCATGGCGAGGAGCCGACCGCAGGTCGGAGTCTCGAGCCCCGCGGCTCGCGACGGGAATGGCGGGCGTCCGCGGACCTTGTTCCCCGCGCCGGCGATTCCGGGTAGTGGAGAGGCTGATCGCCCGCGCCGGACGCCCCATGCTCCCGATCCTTGCCGCTCTCGCCCCGATCGCGTCGCTCATCCTGCTCGGCGCGGTCCTCAAGCGGAGCGCGTTCCTGCCGGACAGCTTCTGGCCGAGCTGCGAGCGCCTGGTCTACTTCCTGCTGTTCCCGTCCTTGCTCGTGGCAACCCTCGCCACCGCGGAGCTGCGCGCCGCGGAGCTCGGCCCGCTGCTGCTGGTGCAGGCCGGCAGCACCCTCGCCGTGAGCGCCGCGCTGCTGGCAGCGCGTCCGCTGCTGGCGCGGCTCGGCAGCGTCAGCGGACCGTCCTTCACCTCCGTGCTGCAAGGCGCGATCCGCTTCAACACCTACGTGGCGCTCGCCGCCTGCGCCGCCTTGCACGGACCGGCGGGCGTGGCGCTCTGCGCCCTGGCGCTCGCCATCCAGGTGCCCATCGCCAACGTGATCTGCGTCTGGGCGCTGGTGCGCTACGGCGACGCCGCCGGACGTGCGCAGGGGCCGGGCGGCGAGCGCTCGCAGCTGCGCGCGACCGTCGCGGCCGTCGCGCGCAACCCGATGATCCTGTCGTGCCTGGCCGGCATGGCGCTCAACCTCGCGGGCGGGCCGCCGCCGGTGCTCGGGCCGGTCATGGACATCCTCGGCAAGGCGTCGCTGCCGCTCGGATTGATCGCCGTCGGCGCCGGCCTGACCTTCGCCGGCGTGCGGCTCGCCGGCGTGGCGCTGCATCTCTCTGTCGCCGTCAAGCTGCTCGCCGTGCCGGCCGTCGTCGCCCTGCTTGCCCGGGCGACGGGGGTCGACGGGCTGGCGGCGGACATCCTGGTTCTCGCCGCCGGCTTGCCGACGGCCTCAGTGACCTACATCCTGGCGCGCCAGCTCGGCGGCGACGCGCCGCTCATGGCCGCGATCGCCACGCTGCAGACCATCCTCGCCGCCGCCACCCTGCCCCTCGTGCTGATGAGCCTGACCTAGATGACAGAGCACCTCCCGCGCGGCGCCCTCGCCGGAATCCGCATCCTCGACCTGACGCGCGTGCTCGCCGGGCCGACGGCGACCCAGATCCTCGGGGACCTCGGCGCCGAGGTGATCAAGATCGAGCGCCCGGCGATCGGCGACGACACGCGGCGCTGGGGCCCGCCCTTCGTCAAGGACGCGGCCGGCAAGGACACCACAGAGAGCACCTACTATCTCGGCGCCAACCGCAACAAGCGCTCGCTGACGGTCGACATCGCCCAGCCGGAGGGCCAGGCGCTGGTCAAGCGCTTGCTCAAGGACTGCCAGGTGCTGGTCGAGAACTACAAGGTCGGCGGGCTGGCGAAGTACGGTCTCGCCTTCGAGCAGCTCAAGGCCGAGTTCCCCGCGCTCGTCTACTGCTCCGTCACCGGCTTCGGCCAGACCGGCCCCCGCGCCGAGCAGCCGGGCTACGACTACTTGGCCCAGGGCATGGGCGGGCTGATGTCCGTGACCGGGCCGGCGGACGGCGTGCCGACCAAGGTCGGCACCGCGATCGCCGACATCATGACAGGGATGTACGCGGTCACCGGCATCCTCGCGGCGCTCCGCCACGCCGAGCGGACGGGAGAGGGCCAGCAGGTCGATGTCTGCCTTCTCGATTCCCAGATCGCCGCGCTCGCCTATGTCGCGACCTTCTACCTGAATGCCGGACGGTTGCCGGCGCGCCAGGGCAACGGCCACCCCACCATCGTGCCCTACAACACCTATTCCTGCGCCGACGGCCAGATGGTCATACTGGCGACGGGAAACGACGGGCATTGGCAGCGCTTCTGCGCGGTCGCCGGCCGGCCGGAGCTCGCCGCAGACCCGCGCTTCGCCAGCAACGCGCAACGCGTGCGCAATCGCGCGGCGATCGAGCCGCTGCTTGCGGCGATCTTCCGCGAGCAGCCCGTCGCCTGGTGGGTCGATCGCTTGGAGGCGGTCGAGGTTCCGGCGAGCCCGGTCCTCACGATCGACCAGGTCTTCGCCGAGCCGCAGGTGCAGCACCGGCAGATGGACGTAGCGCTGCCGCATCCGCTGGCGGGCAGCGGCAGCGTGCGCCTCGTCGGCAGCCCGCTCAAGATGTCGGCGACGCCCGTCACCTACCGCGCTGCGCCGCCCACGCTCGGCCAGGACAGCGACACGGTCCTGCAACAACTGCTCGGCCTCGCGCCGGACGAGATCGCGGCATTGCGCGCGCGCGGCGTCGTGTGATCCCGATCGACGGCGCCGCGAGAGATCGCGGCGGTATGTGGTCAATGGGGGGGCCTGCACGATCCGCACTTGCACGGCACCGGCATCGGTGGCTCAACTCCTCCGCCATGAGCAGCAAGCCGCCGAAGCGCACGATGGGCCGACCGATCTTCCTGTCGGGCTTCATGCGCGCGCCTGCCGGCCGGGACCGCGGCGCGAACGGAACCGGCAAGCGCTCGCAGCTGTTCGAGGCGGTCGAGCCGACGGGCCTGGTCGCCGACGTGCAGCGGCATTGGAACGAGATGCGTGGCGAAAGGCCGTTGCCGGCGCTGGCCGACATGGATTTCGCCGCGCTGTCCCGCCAGCGCGACCATCTGATGGTCTTCGACGTTGTCCCGCAGGGCGCCGGCCTTCCGCCGCGCTTCAGGGAGCGCCTCGTCGGTCCGGGGATCCTCGCGCTCGTCGGGCGCAGCTCCGGGGGAGCATGGGTCGATGAGGCCGTCGACCCGTCGGTCCGCGCGGAGATCATCGCGCACCTGTCCGCCGTCGTGACGACGCGCCGCGCCAACTGCTATGCCGGCAGCCTGATCGCCGCGGACCGCAAGTTCTACAGCTACACCCGGCTGCTCCTGCCGCTGTCGAGCACCGGCAAGGACGTCGATGCGATCCTGGGCTGCGCCATCCCCGACCAGCTGACATGAGCCGAGCAGCGCGCTGCGCGCGCAGCAGCCAGGCCCGCGACGGGCGCATGCCCGCTCCCCCGCCAGATGCCTCCCCGCGACCGGCACGCAGGACTAGATTTCTTGCATGCGCGCCCGCACGGGTCTAGGCATGCCCGCCGCGACGATGACGGGCGCGAACGCTCGCGGTCGAGCAAGTCGAGCCAGAACAAGTCGAGCCAGAACAAGTCGAGTCAGAACAAGTCGAGGCGGAACCGGAGGAACGGCATGACGGCGACGCTGCGACGCTTCCTCGTGACCGGCGCCAGCAAGGGCATCGGAAGGGCCTCGGTCGAACGGCTGGTCAAGCTCGGCTATGCCGTCGTCGGGTTCGCGCGCAACGTGCCGCAGGCGTTTCCCGGCGAGTTCCACGCGGTCGACCTCGCTGACCCCAAGGCGACCCAGGCGGCGCTTGACCGAATCCTCGCCCAGGGGCCGCTGCACGGCGTGATCAACAACGTCGGCATCGTCAAGCCGGCGCCGCTCGGCAAGATTGGCCTCGCCGACCTCGGCGCCGTGCTCGACCTCAACGTCAGGCCGGCGCTGCAATGCGCCCAGGCTGCCGTGCCGAGCATGCGCCAGGCGGGCTGGGGTCGGATCGTCAATGTCACGAGCATCGCTTCGCTGGGGGCGCAGGAGCGGACCAGCTACTCCGCCGCCAAGGGCGCGCTCGCGTCGCTGACGCGCACCTGGGCGCTCGAGCTGGCCAAGACCGGCGTGACCGTCAACGCGGTGGCGCCGGGCCCGACCGAGACCGAGATGTTCCGCTGCAACAATCCGCCGGGCAGCCCTGGGGAGGCGCGCTACCTCGCTGGCGTGCCGATGGGCCGCCTCGCCAAGCCCGACGAGATCGCGGCCGCGGTCGCCTTCCTGGCGTCCGAGGACGCCAGCTTCGTGACCGGCCAGACGCTCAACGTCGATGGCGGCTCTTCCGTGGGCAGGGCGGGGGCGTAGCCCCCTACGCCACCGCCGAGGCCGCCTTCGCCGCCCTCAGCCAGCCGAGCCCGTCCTCGGTCCGCCCGCGCGGGCGGTACTCGCAGCCGACCCAGCCCTTGTAGCGGAAGGCGTCGAGCATGGCGAAGATGTAGGCGTAGTTGACCTCGCCGAAATCCGGCTCGTTGCGCAGCGGCACGCCGGCGACCTGCACGTGCTTGATCAGGCCGAAGTTGCGGCGGATGCGCGTGGTCAGGTCGCCGTCCATGATCTGGCAGTGGTAGACGTCGAACTGGATGCCGAGATTCTGCGGCGCGCCGAAGGATTCGATCGCCTGGATCGCCTCCTCCTGGTGCTGCAGGAGGTAGCCCGGCATGTCGCGGCCGTTGATCGGCTCGATCACGACCGTCACGTCGTCCTTCGCCGCCACCGCCGCCGCCATGTGCAGGTTCTCGCAGTAGACAGACCAGGCGACGTCGCGATTGGCGCCGGCGGGCGGGATGCCGGACATGCAGTGCAGCGTCTTGCAGCCCAGGACCTTGGCATAGGCGAGCGCCTTCTGGACGCCGTCGGCGAACTCCTGCATGCGGTCCTCGTAGCAGGCCGTGCCGCGCTCGCCGCGCGCCCAGTCGCCGGGCGGCATGTTGAACAGCACGACCTGGAGGCCGTGCTTCCTCGCCTCGGCGGCGATCGTCTCGGCAGGGAGGTCGTAGGGGAAGAGGAACTCGACGGCCTCGAAGCCCGCTGCCTTGGCGCGGGCAAAGCGCTCGAGGAACGGCACATCCTGGAACAGCCAGCTCAGATTGGCAGCGAAGCGCGGCATCAAGATCCTCCTGCGGCCCCTTTCGTGCCGGTGACCATCGTCCGAAATTCCGCCGGCGGCAATCGTCCGCTCAGCGTAGACCGCCGGCGGCGAAGGCAGCCGCGACCGCCAGCATCTCGGACAGCAGCGCCTTCAGCGGAGCATAGCCGGCATTCGGCCGGCGCGTTGCCTCGTCCATGTAGAGCGAGCGCTTGATCTCGACCTGGACGGCGTGCCGGCCTTCCTGCGGGCGGCCGTGGCGGCGGATCAGCTCTGCGCCGAGGTAGGGATCGTTAATGGCGACACGCAGGCCGTTGCGCCCGAGGACCTCGGCGACCAGCTTCACGAATGCCGGGTCGCTGGTGCGCCCGCGTAGGTCGCTGACGCAGAAATCCGGCCGATCGCAGCCCGGATCGGGGCTCATGCCGTTGCCCGCCGACTTCATGGAGTGGCCGTCGATGTAGTAGACCCGCCCGAAGCGGTCATGGGCGCCGTCGATCGCCCGCGCCAGAGCCTGGTGATAGGGCCTGTAGCAGGCGCGGATGCGCGCCTCGACCTCGCCGACCCCGAGCTTGCGGTCGTAGACCGGCACTCCCGGCGCCGCGAGGCGCCAAACCAAGCCAAGGCCGAGCGCCGTCTTCTCCCCGGGGTTGAGACGGTGCGGCCATGGGCCGTCGAGCATCTCCGGATCGACATCGCCCTCGTCGCGGTTCGGATCGACATAGGTGCGCGGGAACAGCGCGTGCACGAGCGTGCCGCCGACATCAGGCGCCGCGCCGAGCAAGTCGTGGACATAGGCGTCCTCGGCGCTGCGCAGCAGCTCAGGCGCGCAGGCGAAGCGGAAATCGGCCGGGTAGTGCGTGCCGCTGTGCGGCGAATCGACGACCAGCGGGACGGGCGTTGCGGCGGGCGGGACGATCGCGACGGGCATGGCTCTTACCGGTTCGGGCGGACGAGGGCGCAGCGACCGCGACGTTACCCGGCCTGTCCATGATCGTTCAAATGGCAGGCGGACAGCCGACCCGGCGCGATCGCGCGCAGGGCCGGCGCCTCGATCCGGCAGCGCTCCGTCGCCTTCGGGCAACGCGGATGGAAATGGCAGCCCGGCGGCGGGGCGAGCGGCGACGGGATCTCGCCCCTGATCGGCTCGAAGCGCCGCTTGCGCGCATCGAGCCGCGGCACGCCGGAGAAGAGGCCGCGCGTGTAGGGATGGTTCGGCTCCGCGAACAGCGCCTCGGTCGGCGCGCTCTCGACGATGCGGCCCAGATACATGATGGCGACGCGGTCCGACAGGTGCTCCACGACGCCGAGGTCGTGGCTGATGAAAAGGTAGGTGAGGCCGAGCCGCTCCTTCAGCTCCATGAACAGGTTGAGCACCTGCGCCTGGATCGAGACGTCGAGCGCCGAGACCGCCTCGTCGCAGACCAGGATCTCCGGGCGGACGGCGAGCGCGCGGGCGATGGCGATGCGCTGGCGCTGGCCGCCGGAGAATTGGTGCGGCCAGCGCTCGGCGTAGCTGGGGTCGAGGCCGACGCTCGCGAGGGTCGCGGCGACATGGTCGGCGACGGCGTCGCGCGCGACGATGCCGTGCGTCGCCGGGGCCTCGCCGACGATGTCGCGCACCCGCATGCGCGGATTGAGCGAGGCGAAGGGGTTCTGGAAGATCATCTGGACCTTGAGCCGCGTCGCCCGCGCCTCTGCGCCGACGAGGCCCGCGCGGTCGCGGCCGCGGAAGCGCACGGTCCCGTCGGTCGGCGCCAGCAGACCCGCGGCGATCCGGCCGAGCGTCGTCTTGCCGCAGCCAGACTCGCCGACGAGCGCGAGCACCTCCCCTTCCGCCACGACCAAGTCGACGCCGTCCACCGCATGCACGGTCGACTTGCGCGCGCCCCCGGCGAGCAGCCCGGCCATGCGGTCGGCCAAGTCGATGCGGCGCGCGAAACGCATCGCCACGCCGTCGAGCGAGAGATGCGGCGCCGATGTCATGCCAGGCTCGCCTCGGGATGCCAGCAGCGCACGGCGCGGCCGGACTGTGCGACGAGGTCCGGCGCCGTCGCGCAGGCGTCGCTTGCGCGCCCGCAGCGCGGGCGGAAGGCGCAGCCGGCCGGCGGCGCGAGGAGCGACGGCGCCATGCCGGGGATCTGGCGCAGCCGCGCACCGCGCCGGTTGCGCCCGGGCACCGAGCCGATCAGCCCGGCCGTGTAGGGATGCAGCGGCCGGTCGAGCACGTCGTCGACGCTGCCGGACTCGACGATCCGGCCGGCGTACATCACGCAGATCGCGTCGGCCAGGCCGGCG
>JAEULF010000190.1 GCA_016793965.1 Alphaproteobacteria bacterium
CGCACGCAGGAGCAGAACCTCGCGCTGTTCGAGGCGGCAGGAATCACGGCCGGACCGGTCTGCGCCGTCGCCGACCTGATGGACCACCCCTACGTCATCGGCCGCGAGGCGATCGTGGCCGTGGCCGACCGCGACCTCGGCACCGTTGCCATGCACAACGTCATCCCGCGCCTGTCCGTCACGCCCGGCGCCTTCCGGCGCGAGGCGCCGCGGCTGGGCGAGCATACGGCGGAGATCTTGGCAGAGATCGGGGCAGAGATCGGGGCAGAGACCGGGGCAGAGACCGGGGCAGAGAGCGGCGAGGGCTGATGCGCGCGCGACCTGCGATCTTCAGCTGCCTCGGCCGCGCAGCACGTCGGCCAAAGCGCTGATCACCTCCGGTATCGCCGCGGCGGGCACGTCGAGATGGGTGACCGCGCGCATGCGCGTCGCCGTCATCGCCCCCATCCGCACGCCTCGGCGCGCCAGCTCGCGCGCGATCGCGTCGCCTGTCTTGCCGGTGCCGGCGACGTCGAAGAACACGATGTTGGTGTCGACCGGCTCGACAGCCACGCCGGGCAACGCCGCGATCCCGTCGGCGAGCATGCGGGCATTGGCATGGTCCTGCGCCAGCCGCTCGACGTGATGGTCGAGCGCGTAGAGGCAGGCGGCGCCGAGGATGCCGGCCTGGCGGAGCGCGCCGCCGATGCGCTGCTTCCAGCGCCAGGCCTCGGCGATGTGCTGGCGCTTGCCCGCGAGCACGGCGCCGACCGGGCAGCCCAGCCCCTTCGAGAAGTCGAGCCAGACCGTGTCGAAGCCGCGCGCGTACTCCGCCGCAGGCACGCCTGACGCGACGACGGCGTTCATCAGCCGCGCGCCGTCCATGTGCAGCGCCAAGCCGTGCGCATGCGCGGTCGCGACGACGGCGCGCAGCTGGTCGAGCGGCCAGACCGTGCCGCCGCCGAGATTGGCGGTCTGCTCGACCTCGACGAGACGCGTGCGCGGCGCGTATCGGCTCTCCGGCCTGATCGCCGCGGCGAGGTCTGCGGCGGTGAAGATGCCGCGCTTGCCGGCGATCGGCCGGATCATGGCGCCGGCGAGCGCCGCCGGGCCGCCGGCCTCGAAGTGGACGATGTGCGCGCTGGCGTCGGCGACGATCTCGTCGCCCGGGCGGCAGTGCACGAGGATGGCGATCTCGTTGGCCATGGTGCCGCTGGGGAGGAACACCGCGTCCTCCGCGCCGAGGAGGTCGCAGACGCGCGCGCAGAGCCGCGTGATCGTCGGGTCCTCGCCGTACTGCTCGTCGCCGACCTCGGCCTCCGCCATGGCGCGGCGCATCGCGGCGGTCGGCCGCGTCTTGGTGTCGCTCTGCAGGTCGATGCGGATGCCGTCCAAGGCTGCCTTCCTCCTGCCGGCGCTAAGCAGCCCGGAGCGTCTCCAGCGCCGCCCAGTCGAAGGCGACGCCGTGGCCGGGATCCTCCGGTGCCGTCGCCAAGCCGTCGACGACCTTGAACGGGCGCGCGATGAAGCGGTCGAGGCCGAAACCGTGCGCCTCCAAGTACGACCTGTTCGGCACGGCGGCAAGCAGATGGACGTGCAGCTCGTGGGCGCCGTGCGAGGTGACCGGCAGGTTCGCCGCCTCGGCGAGATGCGCCACCTTCATCCAGACGGTGACGCCGCCGCAATTGGTCGCGTCGGGCTCCGGGAAGCTGACGCCGCCGGCCGCGATGAGCTGCTGGAACTCCCAGAGCGTGTGCAGGTTCTCGCCGGCCGCCACGGGCAGGCCGCCGTCGCGCAGCACGCGCGCATGGCCGGCGACGTCGTCCGGGATGACCGGCTCCTCGAGCCAGAAGACGTCATGATCCCGGAATGCGCGGGCGGCCCGGATCGCCTGGTCGGCCGTCCAGCGCATGTTGGCGTCGACCATCAGCGGCATGTCCGGCCCGAGCCGTGCGCGCAGCGCCTTGACCCGCGCCAGGTCGTCGGCGAGGCGCGGCCGGCCGACCTTCATCTTGATGGCGCGGAAGCCCTTGGCGAGATTCGCCTCGGTCTGCTCGAGGAGACGGTCGAGAGGGAAGTCGAGGTCGATGCCGCCGGCATAGGCCGGCACCTGCGGGTCATGCCCGCCGAGCAGCCGCCAGAGCGGCACGCCGAGGCGACGCGCCTTCAGGTCCCAGAGGGCGATGTCGATGGCCGACACCGCCATCGACGTCTGCCCGCCGCGCCCGCCGTAGTGCAGCCCCCACCACAGGCGCTGCCAGAGCGCCTCGATCCGGTCGGCGTCCTGGCCCAGGAGCAGCGGCGCGCAATGCCGGCCGATCAGGTCGGCGACCGCGCCGCCGCCGGCGCCGACCGTGTAGGTCCAGCCGACGCCCTCCGCCCCTGCCTGATCCCGCACGCGGACGGTCACGACCTCGAAATGCGTGATCGTCCCGTGCGTGCTGTCGCTCAGCGCGACGGGCAGGGGCACGCGGTAGTGGCCCGTCTCGACGGCGGCGATCGGCATGGGAGGCGGGGGACCGGGCCTCGCGCTCAGAACTGCAAGCTGCCGCCGACGCTGAAGATCGTGACGCTCGCCTCGAGCTCGCCGTTCAGGTTGCCGCCGCCCGTGGCGCCGCCGCGCAGCGCCACGGTGCTGCCCGGAACGATGAGGTGCGACAGGCCGGCATCGATCCGCACCAGCGCCGTCGGGCTCCAGGAGTAGCCGAGCGACAGCCAGTAGCGGTCGTTGTCCGGGATGCCGGGGTTGCGATAGGAGTCCGGCACCGGCGACTTGTCATAGGCGAAGCCGGCGCGCGCGATATGGCCGGTCCAGGGTCGGTACATCGCGCCGACGCCGAGCCTGTAGCTGTTGTCCCAGTTCTGCTGCGTGACGCTGGCCGACTGGGCCTTGTTGCCGAAGGTGATCTTGAGCTGCTGGAAGCTCGACCAGCGCGTGAAGGTGACGTCGCCGAGCAGCGTCAGGTCGCCGCCCATCATGTCGTAGGCGGCGCTCAGCGACGCGACCTCCGGCAGGTTGACCGCAGCGCGCGCCGAGGTGTTCTGGAACGCGGCGTTGCCGGCCGCGGCCGCGGCCGAGGCGGGGATGGTGAACTCCTCGCGCCCCGTGAGCTGCAGCGCATAGGCCGACTTGAACGTCGCGCCGACGCGCAGCGCCGGCATGGGCGTCACCATGACGCCGAGGTCCCAGGCATAGGCCCAGTCGGTGCCGGTGATCTTGACCTCGCCGTCGCGCGTGCCTGCGCCGGCGCCGAGGATGGTGCCGAAATCGACGGCGCGGATCAGCTCCGCCTCGGCGTACATGATGTTGAACCCGCCGCCGACCGAGATCCAGTCGTTGAGGCGATAGGCGACGGCCGGCTTGAAGTTCACCGTCTCGAGCTTGGTGTCGAGGTTGAAGTAGCGGCCGGGATAGGCCCGGTCGTAGGACGTCGCGAGGCCGAAGGGCACGGAAGCGCCGAAGCCCAGCCACAGCCCCTTCACGCCGGGCATCTCGCCGGCGACATAGAGGTTGGGCACCGTCGCGTACTCGCCGCCGTCCGAGGTGACTCCGCGCGGGTTCATGTTCCCGCCGCCGACGGCGAAGGTCGAGCCGGTGTCCTTGAACTTGGCTTTCGGCACGATCGCGTGCAGGCCCGCCGTGGCGTGCAGCGTCGTCGGCGACTTGCCCAGGCCGAGGAACGGCATGCCGGCGGGGTTCGAGAACACCGTGCTGGCGTCCTCGACCGCGGCGCCCTCGCCGGCGTAGGCGCGGCCGAGGCCGGTCACGCTCTGCTCGAAGAGCTGGAAGCCGGACGCCGCGGCCGGACCGGCAGCGGCGGTGAGCAGCGCCAGCGTGGAAACGCCGGCCGCGATCGAACGACGCATCATCTGGTGTGTCCCTCCGTCCCTGGAGCAATGACCTTCTTCCGCGTCCAGGCGCGGCGAGGCCTTGCCGTCACGCTAGCGAAACAGGCGCGAAGGTCCAGCAGTGTGCAGTGCAGAAGTTGCGGATCGCGCGCCAGGTGCGGCGGCGGGGGCACAGGTGAC
>JAEULF010000204.1 GCA_016793965.1 Alphaproteobacteria bacterium
CGGGTTGCCCATCTCCTCGCGGATGCCCTTGAAGATCGGCATGGTCGCGGTGTGCGTGTGCATGTTGATCAGGCCAGGCATGACCATCAGCGACCGGCCGTCGATCGTCTCGTCGGCCTTGCCCTTGAATCCGGCGCCGACATGCAGGATCTGGTCGCCGCGAAAGGCGACGTCGCAATCCTGCAGGTAGACGTGCCGCCCCTCGCCGGGCGCACCGGTGCCCTTCTCCCAGGCCACGACCCAGCGCGCGTTACGGATGACGGTCGTGCGGCCCATGGCGATTCTCCTGCTCGTCTGCCCCATCATCGTCCGGTGCGGCGTGCCTTCTCAATAGCCTCCCAGACGCGCAGAGGCGTGGCAGGCATGTCGAGACGGTCGACGCCCAGCGGCGCCAGGGCATCGAGGACTGCGTTCATGACTGCCGCCGAAGAGCTGATCGTGCCGGACTCGCCGGCGCCTTTGGCGCCGAGCGGGTTGCTCGGGCTCGGCGCGCTGTCGTCGGTCGTGACCGCATAGCTCGGCAGGTCGCTGGCGCGCGGCATGGCGTAGTCCATGAATGAGCCGGTCAGGAGCTGGCCGTCGCGGTCGTAGACGCATTGCTCGAGCAGCGCCTGGCCGACGCCTTGCGCGATCCCGCCATGCACCTGACCCTCCACGATCGCCGGATGGACGACGCGTCCGACGTCATCGACGCCGACATAGCGCACCAGGCGGACCCGCCCGGTCTCGGGGTCGACCTCGACCTCGCATGCATGGCAGCCGTTCGGCCAGGCTGCGGCGCCGACAACGGCACGATGGTCGACGACGATGCGCTGCTCCTTCTGGCGGCGGGCCAAGTCCGCGATCTCGACCCGCCGGTCGGTGCCGGCGACCGAGAGGACTCCATGCCGATAGGCGATGTCAGTCGTGTCCGCCTCGAGCGCCTCGCCTGCCAGCGCGCGCAGGCGGTCGACCAGAACGCCGGCGCCCTCGGCGACGGCTGAGCCGCCGACGAAAAGCGAGCGCGAGGCCATGCTGCCGAAGCCTTGAGCGATGTCGGTGTCGCCCTGCAGCACGCGGATCCGCTCCGGCGCGATGCCGAGGCGGTCCGCCAGGATCTGCACGTAGCTCGTCTCCAGGCCCTGGCCCATGGCCTGGGTTGCCGAGTGGAGCGTCACCGTTCCGTCCGCGCCGGCGATCAGGCTGACGGCCTCGGCGAGCTGGTTCGCGCCGGTCCATTCGACGTAGCTGGCGATGCCTCGGCCCAAGAGCATGCCGCGCCGCTTGGCAGCGCGCCGCCGCTTCTCGAAGCCGGCGCCGTCGGCGCGCTCCACAGCCTGGTCGAGCATGCGCGGGAAGTTGCCGCACTCGATCGTCTCGCCGACTGCCGTCCTATAGGGCATTTGCGCGGGCGGCACGAGATTGAGCCGGCGCAGTGCCGCAGGGTCCCTGCCGAGCTGTCGCGCCGCCGCGTCGAGCAGGCGCTCCATGACGTAGTTCGCCTCCGGCCGACCGGCGCCGCGATAGGGGTGGACCGACATCGTGTGCGTCAGGACGGCGTCCACCCGCAGGTCGAGGGCCGGGATCGCGTAGACGCTGCCCGTCACGCGCGGATGCAGCACGAGCGGAATAGCTGCGCCCGGGGGCGTCAGGTAGGCGCCGAGGTTCGCGAGCGTTCGCACGCGCAGCGCGAGGATCCTGCCCGCGCCGTCGAGCGCCAGCGCCGCGTCGGTCGCGTGGTCGCGCCCATGCGTGCCGGCCAGGAAGTCGTCCGCGCGCGCGGCGCGCCACCGCACCGGCCTGCCGAGCTTGCGCGCCAGCACCGCCAGCAGCGCGTCCTCCGGATAGAGGTGGCACTTCATGCCGAAGCCGCCGCCGATCTCGCGCACGCGGACGCGCACCTTGTCGAGCGGCAGCCGCAGGATCTCCTCGGCGAGGAAGCGGCGCACCGTCGTGGCGTTCTGCGTCGGCGTCGTCAGCGTGAGCCGGCCCGCGGTCGCGTCCCACTCCGCCAAGGCGGCGCGCGGCTCCAGCGCGGCGGGCACAAGCCGCTGGTTGACGAGCGCGATCGAGACGACATGCGCGGCGGCGGCGAAGGCCTGCTCGGCTGCAGCCGGTTCGCCGAACGACACGGTGCCGACGATGTTGCGCGGCGTCTCGTGCCAGACCAGCGGCGCTCCGTCGGCCACGGCCGCACGCAAGTCGGCGACGCACGGCAGCGGCTCGTAGTCCGCTACGATCCGATCGAGCGCGTCCTCGGCGGCGAAGCGGCTGGTCGCGACCACGGCCGCAACCGGCTCGCCGACGAAGCGCACGACGTCTTGCGCCAAGACGAGGCGCGGCGGAGCCCGCATCCTCCCGCCATCCGGCGCCCTGGCAACCTGCTGGAACGAGATGGGACCGACGCCGTCGTCCACCAGGTCCGCTCCGGTGACCACGGCGACGACGCCCTTTGCCCGGCGCGCCTTTTCCGGGTCGATGGCGCGGATGCGCGCATGGGCGTGCGGCGACCGCAACAGCGCCATGTGCAGCGCGCCGGCCACCGCGAGGTCATCGGAGAATGTCGCTGAGCCGGTCAGGAGCCGGCGATCCTCGACCCGCGCGATCGCCTGCGCGCGCCCGAACTTGCCCGCCATCGACGACCTCGCCGCTCGGCCCCCGCGGCTCGGCAGGGGGCAACGCTGCCTATGCCTCGTCGATAGCGGCAGCCCGGCCGATCGTCAATGATGCCGCGAAGGCGCTATGCGCCGGCCGACAACGCGCTGGCGTAGACAGAATGACCGAGGACCATGTCGACGTCGTGCCCGTTGGCGGCGAGCGGCAGCAGCACGTACTCGACGATCCGCACCCGATCCGCATTGTTGTAGAAGGCCTGGCCGCGGAAATGGACCGGCGCACGGAGCTCCGCGACGCGCTGAAGGCTCGGGTAGATCCTCGCGGCTGCGTCCGCCCCGATCTCGTCGATCCAGAGGCCGGTGAGATCGCGCCCGGTCATCTCCACGAGATGCGTGCCGATCACGCGATAGCGCGCCCGGAATGGCGCATGCTGGATGTCGAGCAGCCAGACATTCGGGAGAAAGGGCTTCAGCTCGGCAGGATCGATGTGCCGCCTGGCCGGAAGGATTCCGGGGCCCGGTCGCCGATCCTGCCAGTAGCTGAGGAAGTCGCGCGACCGCTGGTTCCACGTCGAAGGATCGACAGTCGCCGGGCCCGACATCGCAGGATCGGTCGCGACGAGTGCTTGCTCTTCCGCGCTTACCATGGTCAAGACCACTTGCCGCCGACCGAGATGCTGCGGCGGTGCGCAGGAAGCCTTACGCCGAATCGCTCCGAGCTTTCGCGACGAAGATCACAACACGTCTTCAGGCATAACGCGGCGCAGCCGGGATAGGCCGTTCGAGATAGCGATCCGCCTCACGTGATGGCGAGCGGCGAGCCGATCGAGCCTGTGGCGCCCTTGATAGGCGCCGGCGAGAAAACGTACGCGAACTGGTACTTGCCGTCGCGGATCAGCTCGTCGAAGGAGAGATTCTCCTGGTTGACGATGCCGCGCTTGGCGATGAGCTCGCCATGCACCGGAAAGGCCAGGTTCTTGTCGGGATTGGGAACCACCTCTGTGCCCCAGGTGTCGGCGCCGGTGAGACCGAGATCCTTCTCTCCGATCCATCGCGCGACCTCCAGGCCGATGCCCGGCTCGCCGCCGTTGAAGCGGTCGTTGTTCTTCATCCAGAGCGAGCCCCAGCCCGTGTTGAACAGGATCGCGTCGCCCGGCTTGATGTCGTCTTCCTTCATGCCCTGCTTGGCCAGGGCGGCGCGGCAGTCGGCCAGCGTCACTTCCTCGCCCGCATCGAGCATGCGGCCCCTCACGGCATGGATGTCGAGCAGGTGCCCGCGCGTGAAGATCGGCTTCAGCTTGTCGACGCCGAGCTTCTGCAGGCCATAGGCGCCGTTCACCTCCTGCGCCGAGAAGCCGTTGTAGAAGCGCATCTCCTTCTTGTCGCCGTCAGCCCCCATCTGGATGCCGATATGGCCGAGGCCGTCGAACTGCGTGCCGACCTGGCCGACCTCGGTCGCCAGGAACTCGTCGTTGTAGACGAGCTTGTTCGAGCCGAACGGTCCGCCGGTGGGAGCGCCGGGGATGCGCAGCGCGAAGCCGCGCTGCCCGAACAGAGGCATGCCTTGCTCGTAGACGCGGCCCAAGCGGTAGACCTTGCCGTCCCTGATGAGCCTGGCGGCCTCGAGCGCCTTGGCCGGCGTCATGTGGTTGGTCGATCCGGCTTCGTCGCCCGGGCCCCATTTCGACGGCCACCATGGACGCTCGGTCAGTTGCGGCATCCCCTGGGCATGCGCTTGGGCGACGAGCGGCGCGCTGCCGTACTTGCCGTGCAGCGCGCCCGCGACGGCGGCCGCGCCGGCGCCCACGGCGGCGCCCTTCAGGAAATCGCGCCGGCCGGTCTCGGCGGAATCCGTCTCGCCCTTGCCCGCATCCTCGGTCATGCGATCCACCCTCCCAGCTCGCCTCGGCGCACTCGACGCGCGCGCGCATTGCCGCGATGATTAGGCGAACTGCACGTCCCGCGTGTCAAGGCGAGCGCCAGGTTGCGCTGCTCGCAACAATGTAACGTGCGGCAAGAGCGAGCATCGAGGCGGGAATGAGCCTGTTCGATCGAGACCGCTCACAGCATACGCTGCCGGTGAGCGTGATCACGGGCTTCCTCGGCAGCGGCAAGACGACGCTGCTGCGCCAGCTGCTGCGCCAGCCCGCGGCCGCCGATACGGCCGTCGTCATCAACGAGTTCGGCGAGGTCGGGCTCGACCACCTGCTCGTCGAGCGAGTCGACGGCGAGACCGTGGTGCTGCAGTCCGGCTGCATCTGCTGCACCATCCGCAGCGACCTGGAAACGACCCTGCGCAGCCTGCTGGCGCGCCGCGATGCCGGGACGGTGCCTCCCTTCCGGCGCATCGCGATCGAGACCACCGGGCTGGCCGACCCTGCGCCGATCCTGCAGCTGCTGCTGCACAACCCGCTCGTCGCGCAGTTCCTGCGGCTCGACGCCGCGATCGCAACGGTGGACGCGGTGCACGCGGAGCGCCACTGCGCGGAGATGCCCGAGGCGAGCAAGCAGGTCGCCGTCGCCGACCGGCTGATCCTGACCAAGACAGACATCGTCGCGCCCGAAGCCGCGGATCGCGCGGAGGCGCTGCTGCGCGCGCTCAACCCGGCTGCGCCGATTTTCCGCGTCGTGCATGGCGAGATCGCAGGCGATCACCTGTTCGATGCCGGTCCGTTCGACCCCTCGGGCAAGGGCGAGGCCGTGCGCGCCTGGCTGTCGGCCGACGCCTATGCCGCGACCAGCCACCGGAGCCACGCCCATGACCGCAGCCGGCACGGCACCGACATCCGCGCCGTCGCGCTGACTGCCGACCGGCCGCTCGACTGGCTGGCGCTGCAGGGCTGGCTCGCGCGGCTGCGCCGGGACCATGGCGACAAGCTCCTGCGCGCCAAAGGGCTTGCCAGCGTCGCAGGCGAGGATGGGCCGCTCGTGCTGCACGGCGTGCACCATGTCTTCCACCCGCCCGTGGCGCTCGATCGCTGGCCCGACGCCGACCGGCGCACCCGGCTGGTGCTGATCGTGAAAGACCTCGATCCGGCGGAAGCCGCAGCTGGCTGGGATGCGATCGCCGCCGCGCCGGCGTCCGGCTGAGCCGACGGCGCAACCCAAGGAGGCCCTGCATGCATCGCGTCCACGCAGCGCTCGACGACTACAACGCCGCACCGCTGGCGCAGCGGTCGACGATCGAGGAGCAGCTATGGAAGCAGTTCGGCGCGGATCGCTCGGCCATGATCCTCGACATGTCCGGGTTCTCGCGCATCGTCCGCGACATGGGCCTGATCTACTATCTGGCCATGGTGCGCCGGATGCAGCGCGCGACCGCGCCGCTGGTCGCCGCGCATGGCGGAACCGTCGTTAAATACGAAGCGGACAACCTCTTCGCTGCGTTCCCGGAGCCGCGCGCCGCGCTCGATTGCTCGGTGGCGATCGTCCGTGCCTTCTGGGACGAGCGACTCGACCCTCAGGACGAAGGGCGCCGCGTGCGCGTCAGCATCGGCATCGACCACGGCAGGATGCTGCACGTCCCCGGCGAGGACTACTTCGGCGACTGCGTCAACGTCGCTGCGAAGCTCGGCGAGGACCTGGCGGCGGCCGGCCAGATCCTGCTGAGCGAGCGAGCCGCCGCGATGCTGCAGCCGCAGGTCCGCCGCGGCCTCATGCCCGTGACGTTCGAGGTCTCCGGCATCGTCATCTCGGCGCTCAGCCTGGACTTGAGCGACGGTCCGCGGGGAAGCGAGCTGCCGGACGCCACCGTGCTGTTCTGACGGCATGCCGCGTCCCGGACCGTCCCCGCTCGGCAGCGCGGGAAAGGCCGGGGAGAGGCACAGGGATTCCGGCATCCGCCGTCCGGCAGCGTCAGTATGTCTTGTATGACAGGAACTTGCCGGACATCGTGATCTTCACGCGGTCACACTTCGGGTCGGGCAGGCGCTCCATCTTCATGTCGAAGTCGATGGCGCTCATGATGCCGTCGCCGAACTCCTCCTGGATCAGCTCCTTCCAGGTCGTGCCGTAAACCTGCACGAGCTCATAGAAGCGGTAGATCAGCGGATCGGTCGGCGGCCCGGGCGGAAGCGAGCCGCGATAGGGGATCTCGGTGAGCAGCGTCGCCTCGATCGGCGACAGGCCGAAGAGCTTCTCTTGGCCTTGGCCGCCTGCGCCGGCGTCATCTTCATCTGTCCGAGAGAGCGCCTTGTCGCGGATCACCGCCCAGCCGGCCGTCTTGATGACGTCGACGTTGAGGCCGTGCTTGGCATAAAGGCCCATCCGATGGGCCATGATGACGGGCGTCGCGCAGGCGACCGGGATGAATCCGACCTTGAGGTCCGTCTTCTCCGGCGCTTTGGCCTGAGCGAAGGCGTCGCGCGCGGTTGCCAGCGGGAACAGCGCGCGCATGCGCGTCGGCCGCGGCATGTCGGCCGCAGGCACAGCCCCCCCTTCGGACAGCGAAGAGTGGCGGGCGAAGGGATCGGTGAACGCGGCCATGGTCGTGTCCCGGCGAGGCTGAGCCTTGACGGGGACTTCCAGAGCAAGCGCTAGGTCAAGACGCAGCAGCCGAGGGAATCCAGGCGATTCAGGAGCCGATTCGAGAGGCCGGCTGCGACTGTGCCGTTTCAATGGGCTGGAAGGCGAAGTGTGGCGTTTTTTTGGCAATAGCTGATCCAGCTTGAAAAATGGGCAGGCGGGCGTCAGATGAGGAATGTCGGGAGGAGCGGCATCTCATCCGTCTCCTCGCTCCATGCCAAGGACGCGATCAGCCAACCCGACTCGCCGGGCCCGCTCCAAGCAGCGCGAACCAGTTGCAGAAGGTTGACGCCGCGCTTCTCCTGCTCGTCGTTGATGCGACTGCCGTAGGAGCTGAGCACCTGGGCCACGCCGCCGAACCAGCGCAGCTCGCGCTTGATCTCCCACTCCTCCATGCACTTCAGGCCGCCTGACGCCATATGCTCGCGATAGCGCGTGATGAAGACGCGGACGCCCATCGTCTCCAGCCCCTT
>JAEULF010000216.1 GCA_016793965.1 Alphaproteobacteria bacterium
TACGGCGGCGCCGGGCTCGGCTACACCGAGCACGTCATCGCCATGGAGGAGATCAGCCGCGGCTCGGCCGCGGTCGGCCTGTCCTACGGCGCGCACTCCAACCTCTGCGTCAACCAGATCCACCGCAACGGCACCGAGGCGCAGAAGCGCAAGTACCTGCCGAAGCTGATCAGCGGCGAGCATGTCGGCGCGCTTGCGATGAGCGAGCCCGGTGCCGGCTCCGACGTCGTCTCCATGCGCTGCCGCGCGGAGAGGAAGGGCGACCGCTGGGTGCTGAACGGCACCAAGATGTGGATCACCAACGGGCCGCAGGCCGAGGTGATCGTCGTCTACGCCAAGACGTCGCCGGACAAGGCGCAGCACGGGATCACGGCCTTCCTGGTCGAGACGGCACTGCCCGGCTTCAAGGCGGCGCAGAAGCTCGACAAGCTCGGCATGCGCGGCTCGGACACGGCGGAGCTGGTGTTCGACAACTACGAGATCCCCGCGGAGAACGTGCTCGGCGCCGTCGATGGCGGCGTCAAGGTGCTGATGAGCGGGCTGGACTACGAGCGGCTCGTGCTGGCGGGCGGACCTTTGGGCATCATGCAGTCCTGCATGGACGTGGTGATCCCCTACGTGCACGAGAGGAAGCAGTTCGGCCAGGCGATCGGCGAGTTCCAGCTGATGCAGGGCAAGCTCGCGGACATGTACGTGACCATGAACGCGGCGCGCTCCTACGTCTATACGGTGGCCAAGGCCTGCGACCGCGGCGACACCACGCGCATGGACGCCGCCGGCGCCATCCTCTACGCGGCGGAGAAGGCCACTTGGATGTCGCTCGAGGCGATCCAGTGCCTGGGCGGCAACGGCTACATCAACGACTACCCGACCGGGCGCCTGCTGCGCGACGCCAAGCTCTACGAGATCGGTGCCGGCACCTCGGAGATCCGCCGGATGCTGATCGGGCGCGAGCTGTTCAAGGTGACGGGCTAGGTCGCCGTCCTAGCGCTCGCGCCACGCAAGACGGCTCCCGCCTGCGGCTCGCTCGGTTCAGGCCAGCGGGCGCGCAGCGACGGTCATGCGCGCTTGGTTGAACCCGACGTTCCGCGCCTGGCGCTCGCCCGCGAAGCCATGGGCCCGAAGCAGATCCACGAGCTCAGCTTCGGCGTAGCGGGTCAGGCCGAGATCCCGGCGCAACGTCCGATACTCGCCCTTGAGCGAGGCGACCAACCCAGCCAGGCCGGCGAGGAAATAGCCGTGCTTCAGGCCGGGCCAGAGCAAGTACCAGACGTCGGTCACCAGGCCGGCCTCGGGCGGGATGACATCCGCCAGCAGGAGCCGTCCATGAGGCGACAGCCAGCGCCGCCACAGCGGCAGCTGCGCCGCGAGCTGCTCCTTGGACAGGTACTGCAGCACGGAGTTCACGACGATCAAGTCGAAGCGCCGGGCGACGCCTTGGAGATCCTCGGGCGCCAGGACGCTGACGCCTGGGGCCGCCGCGAAGCGCGCGGCCAGCCGCGCGCGCACCGCGGCCGAGGCGTCGAAGAGGCAGAGGCGCGCACCCGAGGCGGAAAGGCGCGGGGCCGCGAGCGCGTCGCCGCAGCCCCAGTCGAGCACCTGCATCCCGTCGGCGACGTAGCCCTGCAGGTCGTCGCCTATGCGTCGGTAGTGCGCCTCCAGGTGGCGCTCGCTCACGTAGATGCCGTGCGCGCGCTCCCAGAAATCGGACCAGCTCATCGGCGCGCGACCGGAGGTGCCGCGGTCACGGCGGCGTCGCCGCGCTGCGGATCAGCGCGAGCTCGCGCCGGTCCTTGACGACGCTGAGCACGGCGCCGAGCCGCTCGGCCTGGTAGATGATGCGGCCGGCCAGCTCGTTGTCGCAGCCGGCATGTGTGGGCGAAATGAAGAAGTCCGCCTCGTCCCAGTCGTTGTGCAGCTTGAGATAGGGCGGGAAGTGCGGCTCGGCCGCCTTGCGCTGGGTGCACAACGCCACGCGGAAGGTGCGCCCGGGCGCCTTGCCGCCGTTCTCGCTCTCGACGATGCGCGCGAGCGCCTGCGTCGCCTCCTTGACCGAGTTGGACCAGTAGTCGCCCTCGTAGCGGCCGACCGCGTCGTCGAGGCCGCCGGCCAGGCTGTTGTAGTAGACGTACTGGTCGGGATGCAGCGCGATCGTGGTCGAAGCCTCGACGGCGCCGGCGCCGACGAGCGCGAGGCCCGCGGCGACGGCGGTGCGCGGCGCGCGGTCCTGCAGGTCGCGCAACGCGCGATCGATCGCGACGGCGGCGAGCGCGGCGAGCGGCGGCACGACGAAGAAGAAATGCCTGATGCCGTTGTAGATCGGCGGCTTCGAAAGCACGAAGATCAGGATCGGCAGCGCCGCAGCCATGGCGACGAGCGCGAGCTGCAGGTCGCGGCCGCTGACGGCGCGCAGCCACTGCAGGGCGCTGCTCGAGCGTCCCGCAAGCGCCCGGCGCCCGGCATACCCTGCGGCGACCGCGAGGCCGACCAGCATGATCTCCGGCAGCTTGATGAGCAGGTAGCCCGGCAGGTAGTAGGCGGGCACCGCGTCCATCTTGAAGAGCTCGCCGTCGTAGATCGTCTCGATGTCGTAGGAGAAGTGGGAGAACTCGACGAGCGCCCGCACGGGATTCGCCCAGTGCTGCACCGACCAGGGCCAGAGCAGCGCCATCAGCGCATAGGCGATCGGCGCCGCGGGAAGCAGCGCCCAGGCGATCCGCAGCGACTGCGCCGCCGCCGGGCGCAAGCCGTCGCGAAGCGCGGCGCCGGCGAGCCAGAGCGCGACGGCGCCGCCGAGGTAGAACACGCCCAGGAACCCGCCCACGCGGATGCCCAACGCGAGGCCGAGAACAACGCCCGCGAGCGCGACGTCGCGCAAGCGCGGGCGCGGAAGCTCCGCCGCGATACGGCACATGCAGTAGACGAGCCAGATCATGGAGGCGGCGAAGGGCACATCCTTCGTGTTGTTGAACATCGCGCCGTAGTAGGACGCCGTGAGCGCCAGCAGCGCGGCGGCAAGGAAGCCCGCGCGCGGCCCGGCCAGCAGGCGCGCGACGCGCCAGGCGCCGGCAATGCCGGCGACGCCGGCCAGCCCGCTCAACAGGTGGCGCAGGTCCCATGCGTCGATCGGCACGACCGGCGCGAGGAGATGGACAGCCATGTCGAAGAGGCCGCCGTAGAGATACAGGTTGATGTAGGAGAACGCGGCGGTGTCGGAGAAGCCGGACGCGTACCAGTTCAGCAGCAGGCGGCCGTACTCGTGCTGGACCTCCTCGTCGTTGCTGATGCCGTAGTCGCGAAACGTCGCGCTGACCGACGCGACCAGCAGGACGAGCAGGGCGATGGCCAAGCCATCGTAAAGCCGCTCGGAATCAGGTGCCGCCTTCATGTGGGCGCGCTTCGTCGGTGCAGGGTCTCTCACGTCGGCACTCCAGCCACGGCTGCCGCGCATTCGAGTCGTTTCAGGTCTCGAGTCCGGCGGCGACGGACCCCGACCCTGGGCGGAAACTGTGGCAGCGATATGGCATGGCGCGGATGTTCGCCAGGCAAACCAGCCACGACCCCGGCCAAATTTTGCCATGGTGTCGTGCGGAATCGACAGTCGTCCGGGCCCGCTCGCGGCGGTTGCAATCTGGAGGCGAGCGGGCCGACAGGTTTTGCCGCGTACCCAGGGTGACGGTAACGGACGATTAACGCTAATGCCCCACCGTGCCGGGTCCGCGGCGCGGCGCTTGTCCTCAAGGGAGCATCCAGATGCCGACCTCGCCAGATCGCCGACTTCCGGGCACCAAGTGCGCTGCTGCGAACCGCTGCGCGCCGTGGATCCGCTCGCTCGTCGTCCCTCTCGCGGTCCTCGCCGCGCAGACGCATGCGGGCCAGGCGTCCGCGCAGCAGCAGCAGCAGCAGCCGATGCTTCAGCAGCGTCCGGCGGCGCAGGGCCCGGAGCCGCAGAAGCTCACGGCGCAGCAGGTGGCGCAAAGCCTGTCCGGCAACTCGACCGTCGTGCAGATGCCGAGCGGCGGCGGCAGGCCGCCCATGACCGTCACGATCTTCTACGACCCGAACGGCACGGTCCTGTTCTCGTCCAGCGACGGCACGGTCGATCAGGGCATTTGGCGGGTCACGCCGGAAGGCAAGTACTGCTCGCGCTGGCAGCGCCTGCGGAAGGGCTTCGAGAGCTGCGCCGATGTCCTGCGCAACGGCGAGGTGCTGCACTTCGTCGAGAACTCGAGCGAGTTCGTGACGCGCCTCGTCGCCGGCAACGTGCTGCGCCAGACGCGCCGCTGACCGGTCCAGCATCCGCCGCAGCGCGCTCTGGCGGCGCGCAGGTCCCGCCCTGTATGCTTCATGCATTGAGCATGGGGAGGAGGACGGCATGGCGCGGCGATTGATCTCGACCGGCGGCACCTACGAGAAGAAGTTCTCGTACAGCCGCGCGGTCGTCGAGGGACCTTGGGTTTTCGTCGCCGGGACGACGGGATACGATTATGCGACCATGACGATGCCGGCAGGGGTCGCTGCGCAGACGGAGAACACGCTGCGCAGCATCGGGAAGGCACTGCGCGACGCCGGCTCGAGCTTCGACGACGTCGTCCGCGCGATCGTCTACGTGACCCGCGCCGACGACATGATGACCGTCGTCGGGCCGTTGCTCGGCAAGGCCTTTGCCAAGGCGCGTCCGGCCATGACCGGCGTGGTGTGCCAGCTGATCGATCCTGCCATCAAGGTGGAGATCGAGGTGACGGCGCTGAAGCGCGGCGCGGGCGGCGGGCGAGTGTCTCCGGCTGCGAAAGCGGCGCGCCGCCCGGCGGCGAAGGCGGCTCGCCGTCCCGCCGCCAAGGCCAAGGCCAAGAAAGCGGTCCGGCGCAAGTGACGCAAGGTCGCGTCCGGCGGCCGGGCTACCAGCCGCCGGTCTCGATCCAATGCTGCAGCTGCCCCAGGCGGTCGGTCCCCCAGAAGGGCTCGCCGTCGACGATGAAGTAGGGCGAGCCGAAGACGCCGCGCGACACCGCGCTCTCGACCTCCTCGCGCAGGCGGTCCTTGACCGCGGGATCGTTGAGCGCCGTCTGAAGCTCCTCGGCCTGAATGCCCAGCGGATCGAGGAGGGGCGCGAGGGCCGCGGCCACCGCCGACGGGTTGTCGATTGCCTCGCCCTTCTGGAAGGCCTGGCGATAGAGCGCCTGCGCCGCGGACCTGGCGAGCGCCGGGTCGCGCCCGTCCAGCCAATAGAACGCCCGGCTGGCCGAGACGCCGCTGAACGGGAACTTCGCCGGCAGCTTGAACGGGATCTTCAGCAGGCGCGCGCTGCGCGCGAAGTCGAGCTTGGCGTAGGTGGATTTGAGCGGCGTCTCGGTGAGCGGCTGCGAGCCCGTGACCTTGAACACCACGCCGAGCAGGAACGGGCGCCAGACGACCTCCCGCTTGTGCCCCGCGCCGAGCTGGTCGATCACCTCGGATGCGATGAAGCCGTAGGGTGACGAGAAATCGAAGTAGAAGCTGATCGGTCCGCCCTTCGATTCTGCTTGCTCGTCCGCCATCCCGCACTCCCTCGCGCAACCGATGCGGCGAAACGAAGCGCCAGCGATCGCGGCTCGTCAAGCGCTGCCTGCGCGCGCCGCATGCGCACGCCGCGCGGGCGCGCTCTGCGATCTGACCAGACGGGACGAACCTGGCGTCCGGTTCACGCACCGCGAGAGGGCCATCCATGCCGGCGTCGCGGCGACGGGCCGCGGGCCGCCAACATCGCGCGACCGGACTGCCTGCGTGCTGTGCCAGCCTCCCGGTCGGCCGGCGCGGTCAGAGTCCGCCGCCTACGTGGCGATCTGGCGCGCGATGATGAGGCGCTGGATGTCGGAGGTGCCTTCGTAGATCTGGCACACGCGCACGTCGCGGTAGATGCGCTCGACCGAAAAGTCCTGCAGGTAGCCATAGCCGCCGTGCACCTGGATCGCGAGCGAGCAGACCTGCTCCGCCATCTCGGAGGCGAACAGCTTGGCCATGGCCGCCTCCTTGAGGCAGGGGCGGCCGGCGTCGCGCAATGCCGCGGCGTGGAGCGTGAGCTGGTGCGCCGCCTCGATTCGCGTCGCCATGTCGGCCAGCCGGAAGCCCACGGCTTGGTGCTCGATGATCCTCGCGCCCATGCTCTCGCGCTCCTTGGCGTAGGCGAGGGCGGCCTCGTAAGCGGCGCGCGCCATGCCGACGGACTGCGCGGCGATGCCGATGCGCCCTCCCTCCAGGTTGGCGAGGGCGATCTTGTAGCCCTGGCCCTCCTCGCCGAGCATGAGGTCCGGCGTCAGCTCCATGTCCTCGAACACGATCTGGCAGGTGTCCGACGCCCGCTGCCCCAGCTTCTCCTCGACCTTGGCGACGCGGTAGCCCGGCGTGTCCGTCGGCACGATGAAGGCAGAGATGCCGCGCTTGCCGGCCTCCGGGTCTGTGACGGCGAAGACGATGGCGACCTTGGCGTGCCGGCCCGACGTGATGAACTGCTTGGTGCCGTTGAGCACCCACGTGTTGCCCGAGCGGCGCGCGCGCGTCCGGATCGCGGAGGCGTCGGAGCCCGCGTTGGGCTCGGTGAGCATGAAGGCCGCGAGCATCGCGCCGCGCGCCATGGGGCGCAGGAAGCGCTCCTTCTGCTCGGGCGTGCCGAAGCGCAGCACCGGCATGCAGCCGACGGAGTTGTGCACGCTCATCACGGTGGAGCAGGAGCCGTCGCCGGACGCGATCTCCTCGAGGGCCAGCGCATAGGAGACGGCATCGGTTCCCGCGCCGTCGAAGGCCGGAGGCACGAGCATGCCCATGAAGCCGAGGCCGGCCATCTCGGCGAGGGCATCGGCCGGGAACCGGTGCTCGCGGTCCCATTGGGCCGCGTTCGGCGCCAGCTTGTCGCGCGCGAAGGCGCGCGCGGTGTCGCGGATCAGCTCCTGCTCGGCCGTCAGCAGCATGGGCTCCCTCCTGCGCCGTCAGATTACCAAGGGATCGTCTTGCCGTCGTAGTTCACGAACTGGCCGGAGCGCGCGAGGTCGAGCGCGGCGATCGCCTTGCGCATGCCTGCGACGCTCTCTGCCGGCGATAGGTCTGCGCCGGGGCCTCCCATGTCCGTGCGGACCCAGCCCGGGTGCAGCACGGCCACGGCGATGCCCTGGCCCGCGAGCTCCGTTGCCAGGCACTTCATCACCATGTTCAGCGCGGCCTTGCTCGACCGGTAGGGAACGGCATTGCCGCTCGCCTCGGCGATCGACCCCATCCGGCTGGACACGGTGGCGAGCTTCTTCTGCCCGCCGGCGCGAAGGTTCGGCAGCAGCGCCTCGGCCATGGCGAAGGGCGCAAGCACGTTGACCCGCAGGACCTGCTCCCATTCGGCGAAGTCCATGCACCCGATGCCGGCGTCGCGCCGGCCGTAGATGCCGGCGTTGTTGATCACGACATCGATCGGCACGCCGGACAGCCGGCGCGCCAGGTCCGACACCTGGTCGCGGTCGGTGACGTCGAGGGCTTCGCGCCGCACGCCTGCGATCGCGGCCAAGCCAGGCGCCTTGTCCGGGCTGCGCGCGCAGGCGATGACGGTCCAGGCTTCCGCCGCATATTGCCGGCACAGCTCCAATCCGAGGCCGCGGCTTGCGCCTGTCACCAGCACGGTCGGCATTGCGAATTCTCCCGTGATGCCCGTGTCTCGCGTCGCCTGGCGGGCTAGGGCCGGCTTTCCCCTGCGGCCGGCGGGAACAAGGCGCGCGCGACATCGCCGATGAGATCGGCGAAGGCCTTGTCGTCGATCGCGCGCACGCCCTTGGCGCGGCCCGACACCGCCGTGACCGGCTTGCCGGCGACGCAGAGCGCTGCGTTCACGTGCAGCCACGCCTCGCCGCCGAGCGCGCCGTTGCCGGCCGTGGGCGCCTGCCGGCACAGCGCCTCTGCCGTGTCGCGTCGGTCGGCAAGAGCGACCACGACGACGTATCCGGGCTTCGCGCTCGCGCCGGGGCTCGACGTGAACCGGGCGCCGGCGACAGGCTGCGCCTCGCGCATGAGAGCGGTCACGCGCTCGGCGAGCGCCTTGGGCTCCGTTCCCGGCAGCGTGCCGAGCACGGCGACGGCGACGTCGCGCCCGGCGATCCCGTCGTTGATCGTCGCCGGCCCATAGATGCTCGATGGCGGCATCAGGTCCGTCACCTGGGCGCCTTTGCCGGAGAGGACGCCGAACAGGACGACGGCGACACCGACGGCGATCAGAAGCGCGACCAGGGCGATGGGCGACATCCAGTCCCTCCGAAGACTTGCCGACAGGGACATAGCCGGCCCTGCGCGGAACGCAAAGGGTCGCCGCGGTGGCGGCGAGAGATTGCATGGTTCTCGCCTTGACCGAAGGTCGCGACAGACACAGCCGATCTCGTGCCGAATAGTGACTCTGCGATCACGTTAGAGGCCAGAGATCCCATGGCGGTCAAGACATCGACGTTGGCAGAAATGCCAAGATAAATTGTTGCAAATGCTAGAAAATAATGCGCGAAATACACGGGCCCGCCGATCGGGCAACGGTTCCCAGGGGCATCGGCAGGGTGACGCGCTGACGAAATTGGGCCTTATTCCCTTGGGGCCGGAAGCCGAGACGGTCTTCCCGACCTCGAGCCCCCGCTTCTGCGCCGCTCGGGCTGGCAGACATGCGCGCGGCGGGCGTGGATTGGCGCGGGCGCCGCGCCGACGGTCCGCACGCCTTGGCGGCGGTCAGGCTTTGCCTTCGGGGCGCGCCCGGTCGAAAGCATCCTTCAATGCTTTCAGCTCGCTGGGCAGCGTGTGCATGATCTCCTCGAACTTGATGTCTCCGCCCTCGTAGCGCTCCTCGAGCCGGCCGAGATAGGGCATGTAGAACTGCACGCCGGCGAAGTGCAGGAACCACGACATCTTGAACGCGGCGCGGACAGCCAGGCGCCCGCCGCTCAACGTCGGCAGCAGCGGGTGGACGGCCGGCGCGAAGAGCAGCATGAAATAGAAGAGCACGAAGTTGAAGCGGGGGTCGAGGAGATGCAGCACCTTGCGGTCCTGCAGCTCGAAGGCCATCGGCCAGTTGTGGTAGTTCCAGGCCGGGCTGCCCTTGTCCTCGTAGCCGTAGTAGATGTGCTCGAACAGCGCGCGGTGGCGCCGCGGCGACGCGGCGAGGACGCCGCAGTTCAGGTGATGCGGGAACGTGCGCGGCAGCCCGTAGGCGGAGTAAGGGTCCGCCTCGCCCTTGTGCGCGGCCTTCAGCTCGTCGGGCACGATCGCCAAGGTCTGCCAGTACTTGCGCGAGCGCTCCTTGATCACCTGCTTAAGCATCGGGCCGAACGTGTCGTACTCCTCCACCGCGCCGACGAGCTCCTCCGGGCACGCATCGAGGATGCATGGCGCCTCCCGGTAGTTGAGCACGATGTCCGAATCGACCCAGGCGATGCGGTCGTACTTGGCCGACCAGTCCTGGCTGAGCACGAGGAGCGCTTGCCACGCCGGCGAGCGGGCCCGCGCGCGGTCGCTCGTGTCGAGGGGCTGGGTGACCGCGATGACGTCGTAGCCGTGCCGCTCCGCATAGGCGTGCCAGGACGCTTCGCAATGCGAGCGCCACAAGGACTCGTAGTGCGGGCCGATCGCCAGGGTGGCGATTGCCTTGCGATTGCTCGGTGCCATGTCGGGGTCCCTCGCTGCGCGCCGCCGCGAGACTGGCACGCCCGGCGTTGCGGCCGCGTTAAGCCGCGACGCCGGTCCCGCGCCTAGGTGCGCTGCAGGGTGACCTGCTTGACGTCGATCGACCCCGCGCGGAACCCGCCCTCGCAGTAGGCGAGGTAGAACTCCCACATGCGCTTGAAGCGCCGGTCGTAGCCGAGCGGCGCGATCTCCGGCCAGGCTTGCTGGAAGCGCTCCTGCCAGGTCGCGAGAGTGCGGGCATAGTCGAGGCCGTAGCCGGCGTCGCCGCGCCAGGCGAGACCGGCCCGGGCGGTCTCCTCGCGCAGCACCTGCGGGCTCGGCAGCATCCCGCCGGGGAAGATATGCTTCTGGATGAAGTCGGCGCTGCGCCGGTAGCTGTCGAACAGCTGGTCGGCGATCGTGATGACCTGGAGCGCGGCCACGCCGCCCGGCTTGAGAGCGCCGCGCAGCTTTCGGAAATAGATCGGCCAGTAGCTCTCGCCCACCGCCTCGAACATCTCGATCGACGCGATCCGGTCGAAGCGCCCGGCCTCGACGTCCCTATAGTCCTGCAGGCGCACCTCGACGCGCTCGCCGAGCCCTTCGCGCTGCACGCGCGCCGAGGCGAAGGCGAATTGCGACGGGCTGATCGTGATGGCCGTCACGCGGCAGCCGATCTCGCGCGCCGCGAAGGAGGCGAAGCCGCCCCAGCCGCAGCCGATCTCCAGCACCTCGTGCGCCGGCTCGAGCGCGCCAGCGCGCGCGACGTGCCGATACTTGTTCTCCTGGGCGGCTGCGAGGTCCTGGGTCGTCGCGTCGAACACGGCCGACGAGTAGGTCATCGTCGGGTCGAGCCAGCGCTCGTAGAACGCGTTGCCGAGGTCGTAGTGCCTGACTATGTTGCGCCGGCTGCCGCGCCGGCTGTTGGCGCGCGTCAGCAGCAGCCAGATCGTGCGCAGCGTCCGTGCCACCGGGCTGCCCTCGATGATCCGCTCGATCGCCTCGCGATTGCGCGCGCCCCACTCGACCAGCGCCGCGACGCTCTGCGTCTCGTAGTAGCCGGCCATGTAGGCCTCGCCGAGCCCGCAGGTGCCCTCGCGCAGCACCATATCCGCGAAGCGCGCGTCCTTGACGTGGACGACGGCGTGCGGGCCGGGCTGAGCGCCGCGGTGCTCGATGCGCCGCCCGTCCGGCAGCGTGAGGTCCAGGCTCCCCACCGGGGTGCGGCGCACCAGGGTCTCGACGATCCGCAGCATGCGCGAGGTCAGGCGCGGCTCTTCGAAGCGATCGGAGGTTTCGGCGTCGGTCGTCACGTCAGTCGGCTCCGGGGAGAAGGCATGGGCATTGCGCTCAGCCATAGCTCACGTCGCTGGCAGGGGGGGCAGGCCGGCGGTGGAACGTCGCGCCCTTGCGCCAGAGCTGCAACGCCTCCCAGTGAATGCCGGCGATGACCTTGAGCGTCATCAGCGGGAAGCGGAAGAGGGCTGCCGCCAGCGTCGCGTCGGAGAACGGGCGTCGCTCGCCGGTCCAGGTGGCGACCAACGCTTCGCGCGACCGCCCCTCGGCGGCGGGCGCCGCGCCGCCTGCCGAGCCTCGGCTTGGCGCGTCCAGGCGGATGGCCACGGACAAGCGCTCGTCCGGCAGGTGAAGGCGGAAGCGGTATCGGCCTTCCGGGCCGAGGAACGGCGAAACGTGGAACCCCTTGGCGCAGCTCTGGCCGAAAGGCTGCGCCGCGTCGGTGCCCGTCGGGACGGGGATCAGGTAGCCGTGCTTGTCGCCGAACGTGTTGCGCACCTCGTGCAGGACCGCGCGCAGCGCGCCCGAGCGGTCGTGGCAGAACCACACCGACAGCGGGTTGAAGACGTAGCCGAACTGGCGCGGCAGGCAGAGCAGGCGGATCGCGCCGCCGGCGAGGTCGATCCCGGCTGCGCTTGCCCGGGCCTCGATCCACAGGCGCAGAGAGCCACCGTCGCGCGGACCGTGGTCGCTGTCGTGGAAGGCGTAGAGCATCCCGCGATTGTGCCCGAACAGGCGGCAGCGCGCGGCAAGTGCCGGCATCTCGTCGAGGTCGAGCAGGAGCGCGAAGGCGCCGTAAGCGAACTTGTGGCGCGGCGCGTGCGTGCGCTTGTGCGCCACGGTGCCGAAGTACACGCAGCTTCCGGTCCCAGGCACCGCCATCGGTGCGCCGCTCTCTGTCATTGCCTTCAATCCGCCGCGAGCGCGAGCGCGTCGTCCCCGCCTGGCGGGGCGAGGTCCCAGGGTGCCGCGCAGCCCAGCGCTCTCGCGACGCGTTGGCCGGCGGCCAGGGCGTCCTCGTGGAAGCCGTAGCCGCAGTAGCTGCCGCAGAACCAGATGCCGCCTCGACCCTGCAAGCTCGCCAGCCTTGACTGCGCGGCAACGGCAGCGCCGTCGAAGACAGGATGGTGATAGGTGAACCGTCCGAACGTCGTGGCGGCGGCCGGCTCGCGCAACGGGTTGAGCGAAACGAACAAGGGGGTCTCCGCGGGGATGCCTTGCAGCACGTTCATCCAGTATGTCACGGAGACGTCGCGGCTGCCCTTCCTGCGGTCCGCAAGGTAGTTCCAAGCTGCCCAGACGCCGCGGCGGCGCGGCATCAGGTGCGGATCGGCGTGCAGGATCGCCGTGTTCTCCTGGTAGCCGAAGGCGCCGAGGACTTGGCGCTCGTCGGGCGTCGGCGCTTCGAGCATGGCGAGCGCCTCGTCGGCATGCGCAGCGATCACCGCCTGGTCGAAGCGGTCGGCGTGGCCTGCGCCGTCGGTGACGATCACGGTCCGCCTATCGCGCGCCACGCTGCGCACCGGGGTCCCCAGGCGGAGCTTGCCGGCAAGAGGTTCTGCGAGCCGCTGCACGTAGCTGCGGCTGCCGCCCTCGACCGTGCGCCATTGCGGGCGGTCCTTGATCTGCAGCAGGCCGTGGTTGCGGAAGAACGCGAGGAAGCTGGCGGCCGGGAAGGCCAGCATCGTTTCGACCGGGCAGGACCAGATCGCGGCGGCGATCGGCAGGATGTGGTCGTCCATGAAGGCGCGGGAGAACCGCTCGGCGGCAAGCCAGTCGCCCAGCGACGTCCCTGCGATCCGGAGCGACTCCGCCGTGCCCTGCTCGAGCGCGCGCCGGGCGAGACGGTTGAACCGCACGATGTCGAGCAGCATGCGCAGGTAGCGCGGGCGCAGCAGGTTGCGCTTCTGGACGAACAGCCTGGTCTCGTCTCCGACGTACTCGAGCCGGCCGTCGTCGATCGAGACGGCGAACGACATGGTGCTCGCCTTCGTGGCGACGCCGAGCGTGTCGAACAGCGCTGTCAGGTTGGGGTAGTTGAGCGTGTTGTAGACGATGAACCCGGTGTCCACGGGCACCGTCCGTGCTCCGCCGGGCATCGGCCAATGCGTGTCCACCGTGTTGCTGTGCCCGCCGAGACGGGTCTCGCGCTCGTAGACCGTGACGTCGTGGCGGCGCGCGAGGAGCCAGGCCGTTGCGAGTCCGGCGACGCCGGTTCCGATGACTGCAATTCGCATTCTGAGGTCCGATGCTCCGGTTGCTATGCCGCGACAGCCATGTCGTGGGATGGAGGATCTACGCAGCGGCGATCCGATTGGATGCGTGGGACGTCACGCGGCGTCGCGCAGGCCGCGGAACGCCGAGAGAGCGCGATCGCGCGCTGCGGCAAGGTCGACGAGCGGGGCCGGGTATGTCCGCCCCAGAGCGACTCCCGCCTGTGCGAGCGTCTCGGCCGGTGCGGACCAGGGACGATGCAGCCACGGATCCGGCAAGCGCGCAAGCTCCGGCACCCAGCGGCGGACGTAGCGGCCGTCCGGATCGAACTTCTCGCCCTGCAGGACGGGGTTGAAGATGCGGAAATAGGGTGCAGCGTCGGCGCCGCAACCGGCGACCCACTGCCAGCTCGCCGAATTGTTCGCTAGGTCCGCGTCGACCAGCGTGTCCCAGAACCAGCGCGCGCCGTCCTGCCAGGGCAGCAGCAGGTGCTTGACGAGGAAAGACGCCGCGATCATCCGCACGCGATTGTGCATCCAGCCGGTCGCCCAGAGCTCGCGCATGCCGGCATCGACGATCGGGTACCCGGTTCGGCCGCGGTGCCAGGCCGCCAGCGCGCGCGCGTCCGGGCGCCAGGGAAAGCGCTCGAACTCCGCACGCCAGGGTCGCTCCGGCAAGGTCGGCACGTGGAAGAGAAGGTGATGGGCGAATTCCCGCCATGCGAGCTCGGATTGGAACTTCTCGGCGCTGCGGTTGAGCGCGCCGGCGCTTCCCGCGGCGGCAGCGGCGGCAGCATGCCAGGCCTGTCGCGGCGATATCTCGCCCCAGTGCAGATAGGGCGAGAGCCGCGACGTGACCGCCTCGGCGGGCAGGTCGCGGGCGCTCGCGTATCGAGCGAGCGCTTCGTCGATGAAGCGCTCGAGCTGCGCCTGCGCCGCGGCTTCGCCTGGCGTCCAGGCCTCGCGCAGGCCGCCGGCCCAGTCGGGCCTGAGCGGCCGCAGCGCCCAGTCCTCCAGCCTGTCGCTAGCCAGGGGCTGGGGCGGAGCGGGGATGCGCTGCGGCGCCGGCGCGGGCACGGGAACGGCGGCCTCGGCGCGCAGCGCTCGCCAGAAGGGCGTGAACACCTGGAAGAAGCCCCCGGACTTGGTCTTGACAGCCCAGGGCTCCGTCAACAGCGCGGCGTTGCTGCTCTCGGCGACGACGCCGTGCCCGCGCAAGGCCGCCTTGATCGCGCCGTCCCGCGCGATCGCCGCGGGCTCGTAGCAGCGGTTCCAGAACACGGCCTCGGCGCCGCTGCGCGCGATGATGTCATCGAGGGCGGCATCCGCCTGGCCGCGCCGCAGCACCAATGCGCCGCCGCGCTCTGCGATCGATGCGCCGAGGGCCGACAAGCTGCCATGCAGCCACCAGCGGGCAGCGCCGCCGAGCGGCCAGGGCGGCGTCTCGTCCAGCACGTAGAGGCAGATGACGGGCCCGCCGCGCGCCAGGGCTGCCGCCAGGGCGGGATTGTCGGAAAGGCGAAGATCCTGGCGGAACCAGACGATTGCGGGTCGGGACAAGCAGACAGCCTCGGCGTTGGGTACTCCCGGCCTACGGCGTCGGCGCAGCGGCGGATCACCTGCCGCCGACAGCGCGGTCCTGCAGGTCGGTCCGGATCGAGGGGAGAAGCTGCGCTGCCGAGACGACGTGAACGCGGTCGCGGCCGATGACCGCAGCGGTGAAGGTGCGCGGGAAGAAGCGCGCGATCGCCGGGTCGAGGACGTTGAGCCCGCCGGCATAGGCGCCGAAGGCCGGCAGGATGATGCGGCGGTCGTCAGAGGCGAAGCAGCGCGCGGTGATCGAGCGCGCGCGCGTCGCGACCCGGGCTTTCGGATGGAAATGGCCGGACACCTCGCCGGCCACGGGGCCCGCGACAGCTTCATGGCGGAACACCAGGCCGCCGATCGCGATCCCGGCGAGGGTACGGCCGCCGAGGCCGCTCGGGCTCGGGTCGTGGTTGCCGGCGATCCAGACCCAGTCGCGCGCCGCGGCGAGCGCGGTGAGGCGCAGCCTCGACTGCTCGTCGAGGCGTCCGGGACCGCCGCCGTCATGGAAGCTGTCGCCGAGGCAAATGACGCAGTCCGGCGCGAGGCGGTCGATCGCGTCGGCCAGGCGCTGCACCGTGGCGCTGCTGTCATAGGGGGGCAGCAGCGCGCCGTGGGCAGCGAGGCTCGACCCCTTCTCCAGGTGCAGGTCCGCGACGACGAGGACGCGCCGCGCCGGCCACCACAGCGCGCCGGAGATGTCGGCATGCATGGACTGCCCGTTGACGACGACGGGCACCGGCGGCGCGCGCAGGCCGGGCGGTGACGGCGCGCTAGGCGTCGCAAGAGGCACGACAGGGTCCTTGATCTCGTTTCGTTCCCATGCGCTCGATGCCACGCCGTGCGGGCGAACGCAAGCGGCGCCAAGCTGAGATTCGCGGCGCAGCCAACGGATCGCGGCGCGATCATGGCATCGCCCCTCACCTCTCATCCCCGCGCCCTTCGACTTTGCTCAGGGGCGTGGATCCGCCGTGCCGACGCTCGCATCGAGAACGTCGCGCAGTGCCGTCGCCGATCTGACGTTCGCATGCAGCGCCTTGCCCAACCGCGGATCCCCGCCCCTGAGCAAAGTCGAAGGGCGCGGGGATGACATGAACGAGCGGTGGCGACGGGCGCAGGCGGCGAACGCGGCGACTGCAGGGCGCCGGCCTCGCCCTGCCGCTTCCGTTGGTGCGGCAGATCAACCCTGCCTAGCCGCCGCGCACGCGCTTGAGGAAGTCCTCGACCGCGCCGCTGAGCTCGCCGGCCTGCCATGTCAGGGATTCGGCGGCGGCCAGGCCGCCGGTGGCCGCAGCCCCTGTCTCCTCCGTGGCCTCGGAGACGCCCTGGATGGTGCTGGCGACGCCGCTTGTGCCCAGCGACGCCTGCTCGGCATTGCGCGCGATCTCCCGCGTCGCCGCCGTTTGCTGCTCGACGGCCGAGGCGACCGTCGTGGCGATCTCGCTCATCCGCGTGATGATCTGGGAGATGCGCGTGATCTCTCCTGCCGCCTCGCGCGCCACGACCTGGATGATGCCGACCTGCTGGCCGACCTCGTCGGTCGCCTTGCCGGTCTGGGTCGCCAGGTTCTTCACCTCCGCTGCGACCACGGCGAAGCCCTTGCCTGCGTCGCCGGCGCGCGCCGCTTCGATCGTCGCGTTGAGGGCCAGGAGGTTCGTCTGGGCCGCGATGTCGGAGATGAGCTTGACGACGTCGCCGATCTTGCCGGCGGCCTCCGACAAGCCTGCGACCGTCTTGTTGGTGCGCGCTGCCTCTTCCATCGCCGATTCGGCGATGCCCGTCGATTCCGCGACCTGGCGCGCGATCTCGCCGATGGACGTGTTGAGCTCCTCGGTCGCCGCAGCGACGGTGGAGACGTTGCGCGTCGCCTGCTCGGCGGCTGTCGAGACGGAGAGGCAGCGCTCGGACGTCCGCTGCGCGAGGTCGGAGAGGCTGCGCGCGGAGCTGCGCACCTGATCGGCGGCCTCGCGCACGTTGTTGACGATGCCGGCGACCGATCCCTCGAAATCGTCCGCAAGGCGCCGCATGTCGCTGCGTCGCATGACCTCGGCGCTCTGGCGCTCTGCCTCCTGCTGGTCCCGCAAGCGCGCCATCTCCTGCGCGTTCCGCTTGAAGGTCTCCACGGCTCCGGCCATCACGCCGATCTCGTCGCGCCGGCCGGCGTCCGTGACGGCAACGGCCAGGTTGCCGTCTGTCAGCGCCTGCATCACGCCGGTGATGCGCTTCACCGGCTTGACGATCGAACGGCCGAGGAGGTTCGCGAGCAGGATTGCGACGGCGAGCGCCGCGAGGGGCGCCCAGGTCGCGATCCGCTCGGCCGACGCCGCGACGGACTCCATCGCGCTCGTGTCGGACGAGAGCTGCGTCGTGATGTCGGACGACAGTTCGTCGACCTGCCCCTTGATCGCTCCTTGCAGGCGCGTCGCGAGGGCGAACGCGTCGATGTAGGCGAGGGCGCTCTCCTCGAACGTGGCAAGGTCCTCCTTCAGGCCTTCGAGGCCTTGCCGGAGATTCGTGCCCGCGTCGCCGAGCGTGAGACCTGAGCGCATCAGGCCGCGCTGCAGCGCGTCCGCCGAATCCGAGAGCTGCGAAACCGCAGCGGTCGCGGTCTCGAGGTTCTCCTTGGTCGGCGATCGCAGCGCCCGCGCCGTCGCGACCATGGCCGCGGAGAAGGCGCGCTCGAAGCGCGCCGCGGCCTTGACGCCGTCGGCCGAGAAGTCAGCAGCGCGGTCGGCGACGGCAGCGACGGCCGCGGCCAGCGTGTCCGACTTGTCCAGCAGGGCGACGGCGGCGGCGGCGCGCGCGGCGATCCCGGCGATCGCCTTGTCCTGGACGTCCGCGAACTGCTTCTGCGTCCGCTCGCGGCGCGCTTTCTCCGAGCCGCCCCCGTCGCGCTCGGTGAGCTTCGTCAGGGCCTGGTCGGCGCGCGCCTTGCTCGCGCGCGCCAGGTTCGCGTCAGGGCCTGCCTCCGAAGCCGCGTATCTCGCCAGCGCGGCCATCGCGCGCTCCGCCTCCAGCCCGTACTTGCCGGCATGGCCGGCAATGTCGATCGCGGCCTTCACCGCTCCCTGCTTCTCCTGCATCTCGCGGAGCGACAGGACGCTGGAGATCCCGAGCCCGACGATCAGCGCGAGGACGATGGCGTAGCCGCCATAGAGCCGCACAGGGATCGGCAAGTGGTCGAGCCGGACGAGGCCGAGGACGGACCGCCTGCGGGCGCGTGCTTGGGCCATGGCGAGCACTCTTCTTTGCTGCGGAAAATCTACCCTAGATGGAATCGGGGTAGGCTTGCCACCGCTCTCCGACCGCGGCTGCCCGTCGCCGCGGCGAATCCTAGAGCGGCAGCCCGGCCTGCATCGGCCCTTCTGTCGCCTCGGCGATCAGGGACTGCGCGGTCTCGTCGAGCAGCTCGTCGATGCCGCTCTGCGCCACGTCCTCGCGGCCGATCTCCAGCAGGACCGGAACGGCCAGAGGGGATACCCGATCGAGCCGGCGGTGCAGGATGCGGCCGCGCACGCGGCGGAGCATCTCGGCCAGGCGCTCGATGTCGGTGAGTCCCGTCGCCGCGTCCTGGCGCGTCGCGCGCAGCAGCAGGTGGTCGGGCTCATGGCTGCGCAGCACGTCGTAGATCAGGTCGCTGCTGAAGGTGACCTGGCGCTTCGACTTCTCCTGGCCGGGATGGCGGCGCTCGATCAGCCCGGCGATGACGGCGACGTTGCGGAAGGTGCGCTTGAGCAGCGACGATTCCGCCATCCATTCCTCCAGATCGTCGCCCAGCATGTCCTCGGCCAGCAGCGCGTCGATGTCCGGCGGCGCGCGCAGCTGCCAGGTCGCCAGCACGTAGTCCGTCGCGACGAAGCCCAGCGGCCGCAGGTCCAGCCGCTCCATCCGCCGGGTCAGCAGCATGCCGAGCGTCTGGTGCGCGTTGCGCCCGGCGAAGCAGTAGGCGACCAGCCACTCCTTGCCGCCGCGCGGGAAGGTCTCGACGAGCAGCCCGTCGGCCGGCGGCAGGACCGAGCGCCATTGCTGCAGCCGCAGCCATTCCCGCACCGCACCCGGCAGCTCCGCCCAGGAGCCCGGATCGTCCAGGATGGCGCGCACGCCCGTCGCGAGCTGCGTCGTCAGCGGCAGGCGGCCGCCGGCGAAGACCGGCACCTTGGGCGGGCCGCTGCCGCCGCGCGCGGCGACCACCGCCATCTCGCGGATGCCCTGGAACAGCAGCAGCTCGCCGGCGAACATGAAGGTGTCGCCGGGCACGAGGCCCTGCACGAAGTACTCCTCGACCTCGCCGAGCACGCGCCCGCCCAGCCGCACCTTGAGCATCGGCTCCTCGACGATGGTGCCGATGTTCATGCGGAAGAGGCGGGGGATGTCGGCGCGCGCCACCGTCCAGCGCCCGTCCGCGCGCTGCTTCAGGCGCTTCCATTTCTCGTAGGCGGCGAGCGCGTAGCCGCCGCCGGCGACGAAGGCGACCGCATCGTCGAAGTCCTTGCGCGCCAGCGCGGCGTAGGGCGAGGCCCGCCTGACCTCCGCGTACATGGCGTCGGCGTCGAAGGGCTGGCTGCAGGCCGTGCCGAGCAGGTGCTGCGCCAGCACGTCGAGACCGCCCGGCTTGCGCAGCTGCCCGTCGAGCGTGCCGGCCCGGATGGCGGCGATCGCGGCGCGGCACTCCAGCACCTCGAAGCGGTTCCCCGGCACGAGGAGGGCCTGGCTCGGCAGGTCGTAGCGATGGTTCGAGCGGCCGATGCGCTGCAGCAGCCGCGAGGCGCCCTTGGGCGCGCCGACCTGGACGACCAGGTCGACCGAGGCCCAGTCGATGCCGAGGTCGAGTGACGAGGTGGCGACGACGGCGCGCAGCCTGCCCGCCGCCATCGCCGCCTCGACCTTGCGCCGCTGCTCGACGGCGAGGCTGCCGTGATGCAGCGCGATCGCCAGGCTGTCGTCGTTGAGCCGCCAGAGCTCCTGGAAGACCAGCTCGGCCTGCGCGCGCGTGTTGACGAAGACGATGGCGCTCTTGGTCTCGCGCAGGCGCGCGTAGACCTCCGGCATGGCATGCAGCGCCATGTGGCCGGACCAGGGCAGGCGGGCCTCGGTGACCAGGATCTCGATCCGCGCCTCGCGCGACCCGCCGCCGCGCACGAGCACGACGTCGCTGCCGTGCGGGCTGCCGCTCGGCGAGAGATAGGCGAGCAGCGCCCTCTCGTCGGAAACGGTGGCCGACAGCCCGATCCGACGATGCCCGGGCGACAGGGTCGCGAGCCGCGCGAGGCCGAGCGCCAGCTGGTCGCCGCGCTTGGTGCCGGCGAGCGCGTGCAGCTCGTCGACGATGACGCA
>JAEULF010000275.1 GCA_016793965.1 Alphaproteobacteria bacterium
GCCGAGGGGCTGTTCGACCCCGCGCGCAAGAAGAAGCTGCCCTACCTGCCCGGCGTGATCGGCGTCGTCACCTCGCCGACCGGGGCGGTCATCCGCGACATCCTGCACCGGCTGGCCGACCGCTTCCCGCGCCATGTCCTGGTCTGGCCGGTGCGCGTGCAGGGCGAAGGCGCCGCCGCCGAGATCGCCGCGGCGATCGCCGGCTTCAATGCGCTGGCGCCCGGCGGCGCCGTGCCGCGCCCGGACCTGCTGATCGTGGCGCGCGGCGGCGGCAGCCTCGAGGACCTCATGCCGTTCAACGAGGAGATCGTCGTGCGCGCCGCGGCGGCCTCGGCGATCCCGCTGATCGCCGCGGTCGGGCACGAGACGGACACGACGCTGATCGATTTCGCCGCCGACCATCGGGCACCGACGCCGACGGCAGCCGCCGAGCGCGCGGTGCCGGTGCGCGACGAGCTGCTCGCCCAGGTGCTCGACGACGGGCGGCGGCTGCTCGCCGGCATGGGGCGCCTGCTCGCCGAGCGGCGCACGCGGCTCGATGGGCTGGCGCGCGGCCTCGGCGACCCCGATCGCATGCTGGCGGAGAAGACGCAGCGGCTCGACGACCGCGCGGAGCGGCTGGTGCTGGCCGGGCGGACGCTGGTCGAGCGCCGCGCCGAGCGCCTGGCGCGCGCCGGCTCGGCGCTGCGCCATCCGCGCGAGATCGTGGCGCTGGCCGGCCGCGACCTGGACAACCTGGCGCGACGCCTCGCCGTCGCCCAGCGCCAGCGCCTGAAGGACGTCGAGGCGCGACTGAGCGCCGCGGGTACCCTGCTCGAGAGCTACTCCTTCCAGCGCACGTTGGAGCGCGGCTTCGCGCTGGTCACGGCACCGGACGGCCGGCTGCTGCCGCGCGCCGCAGCGATCGAGGCCGAGACGGCGCTTCGGCTGCGCTTCGCCGACGGCACGGTCGATGCCGTGGCCGGCGCCGGTGCGGCCAAGCCACCGACGCCGAAGCCGAAGCCGAAAGCCCCGGCCGGACCCACCACGCAAGGAACGCTGCTGTGATGCTGCATGACCGTGAGACGAAGACAGCCATGTTGGCATCGCGCATGCTCCGCTTGTCCGGGTTGACGCAAGCGGCAGCGCTCCTCCTCCTCCTCGCCCTCCCGGCCCGGGCCGCCGACATCGCCTTCGACCGCCCGCTGTTGCAAGGCGGCATCGCGGTCGGAACGGCGCCCCAAGGCGCCAAGGTCGTTTTCGCCGGGCAGGTGCTGCGCCTCTCGCCGCAACGCGAGTTCGTCATCGGCTTCGGGCGCGACGAGACCGCGGCGGAGCTGACGCTGGTCTGGCCGGGCGGCCGCACAGAGACGCGCAACCTGAGGATCGGCGCCCGCAAGTTCGACATCCAGCGCATCGACGGCCTGCCGACCAAGATGGTGTCGCCCGACCCCAAGGATCTCGAGCGCATCAAGGAGGAGGGCCGCCGCGCTGCGACCGTGCGCACGGCGAACACGCCGGAGCTCTGGTGGAAGGCGCCGTTCGTCTGGCCTGTCAAGGGCCGCATCAGCGGCGTCTACGGCAGCCAGCGCATCCTCAACGGCGAGCCGCGCTCGCCGCATTGGGGCGTCGACGTGGCCGCACCGACCGGCACGCCCGTCGTGGCGCCGGCCGCCGGCATCGTGCGGCTGTCCGACGATTTCTACCTGACCGGGCTCACGGTCATCATCGACCACGGCTACGGCGTCTATTCCTCGCTCGTGCATTTGAGCGAGATGACGGTGAAGGACGGCCAGCAGGTGCAGCAGGGCGAGACGATCGGCCGCGTCGGCATGACCGGCCGCGCCACCGGCCCGCACCTCCATTGGGGCATGAACCTGTTCAACATCCGCATCGATCCGGAGCTCGTCGTCGGCCCGATGCCCCAGGGGTGAGCGCCGCCGCTGAACCGACCGACCGCCTTGAGCGTACACGAAGGGGGACGGCAACGCGGGAGAACGGGCGTGCGACGGGCAGTCCTAGCGCTTGCGGCATTGGCGGGAGTGTCCGCTTGCGCTCCCCTCGATGCGCTGAATGCGCTCGTCGGCGATGACGGCTACCGGCGCACCGCGGACATTGCCTATGGCTCGCTGCCGCGCCAGCGCCTCGACGTCTACGTCCCCGATGCCCTCGCCGCGGGAGGCGCAAGGCCGGTCGTGCTGTTCCTGTATGGCGGCGGCTGGCGCAGCGGCGACCGCGCCGACTACAGGTTCGCGGGCGAGGCGCTGACGCGCGCCGGCTTCGTCGCCGTGATCCCGGACTATCGCCTCTACCCGTCGGTGCGCTTCCCGGATTTCGTCGCCGACGCTGCGCGCGCTCTCGCCTGGACCCGCGCCGAGATCGCACGGCACGGCGGCGACCCCGGCCGGATCGCTCTCATGGGCCACTCCGCCGGGGCCCATATCGCAGCGCTCCTGGCGCTCGACCCGCGCTATAGCGCAGCCCTCGGCGAGCCGCCCGACGTCATCCGCGCCGTTGTCGGGCTGGCCGGCCCCTACGCGTTCGATCCTCTCGGCTACCGCTCGACCCGGCCGATCTTCGCGGCAGCGTCGGCCGACGAGGCCCGTCCGGTCGCGTTCGCGCGCGCCGGGGCCCCGCCATTCCTCCTGCTGCACGGATCGGCCGACGGCACGGTCTTCCCGTCGAACAGCGACGATCTCGCCCGCGCCCTCTCGGCCAAGGGCGGTGCGGCGGAATCGATCGTCTATCCGGACATCGGCCATATCGGCGTCATCCTGGCCGTCGCGACTCCCTTCGCCTACTCGGCTCCCGTGATCGCCGACACCAAGCGCTTCCTCGACAAGGCGCTCGCCCCGGCCGCGCGGGGTCCGGCAGTCCCCTGAGACCGCGCGGCGGCAGGCGCCGCTTGCGCCGGCAGTCGCGGCGTGCTTCGTCACGGGCATCAATCCAACGGGCGCAGGGTTCGAGGATCGAGATGGACCAGAGTCGGCGCCGGCTCCTGCTCGGCTCTGCCGCCTGCGCGGCGTCGCTGGTCGTTGCTAGCTGCGGCCTAACGAAGACGACCGGGACGGCGGAGGTGCGGCATTCCAACAAGGCCGCCCTGCCGCGCGGGACCCTCGCGCTGGTGCGCGTGCGCGCCCCGGGCCAGGCGCAAGACGTCCTGGATACCGTCCGTTCGCTGGTCGCAACGAGCTTCACGCATGCCGGCTACATCCGCGAGCTGGTCGGCGAGGGCGAGCCCTGCGAGCTGTTCGTCGATGTCGAGCTCACCAAGGTCGAGCTCATCCCCGACATGGCGCGGTATCTTGCGGGAGTGCTGGCGCCGCGCAACACCATCGCCGGCACCGTGACAGTCTACGAGAGCCAATCAGGCGGCTGGCAGCGGCTGCGCGAGATCACGGCCGAAGGACGCGGCGCGGTGAGCTTTCAAGGCGGCCAGAGCGGCGTCTTCAACGCCGCCGAGGAGTTCGCGCAACGCGCCGTGGCGGCGTTGCATGGCGGTTGACCCGCCGGTGCATACCGATCGTTAACCCTGGAAGCGCACGTTCCGGTTGGCTTTGCGCGCTGCGGCCGTGGACGGCTCCGACAGCGTCACGGTAGATTGCGGCACGAGAACCGAGGATGCCATGACCGCCTCAAATGTTGTCCGCGCCGCATCTCGCCGCTGCGATCGCTGGAGCGTCGGCATCGTCGCGCTCTGCCTAGCGCTGGCCGCCTGCGGCGGCAGCACAGACAAGTTCAAGCCGCTGCCCGATCGGCCCGTCGAGTCCATCTACAACGAGGCGCAGGACAAGCTGGCCGAGGGCGAGTTCATCCTCGCAGCCAAGATGTTCGACGAGGTGGACCGCCAGCACCCTTACTCGACCTGGGCGGTGAAGGCGCAGCTGATGTCCGCCTTCTCCTACTACCAGGCGAGCCGCTACACCGAGGCGATCACCGCCCTCGACCGCTTCATCCAGCTGCAGCCGGGCAATCCGGACATCAGCTACGCCTACTACCTGCGCGCGCTCTGCAACTACGAGCAGATCTCCGACGTGTCGCGCGACCAGAAGGCGACGCAGGAGGCGCTCAACGCGCTCGAGGAAGTGACCAAGCGCTTCCCGCAGTCGAAGTACGCGCGCGACGCCCGCCTCAAGGCAGACCTGACGCGCGACCACCTGGCCGGCAAGGACATGAACGTCGGGCGCTTCTACCAGAAGCAGCGGCAGTACCTGGCGGCCATCAACCGCTTCCGCTCCGTGGTGGAGAAGTACCAGACGACGACGCACGTGCCGGAGGCGCTGCACCGGCTGGTCGAGTGCTACGTGGCGCTCGGCGTGCGCGAGGAGGCGCAGATGGCGGCCGCCGTGCTCGGCCACAACTTCCCGGGGTCGGACTGGTACCAGGACAGCTACAAGCTGCTGGCCGGCGACATCCCGCGCACCGCACCCGGAGCCTCCGGACGGACGGTGGCGCTCGACGGCGGCGCCGCGCGCGGCGACGCGATCGCCCTGCCGCCGGGCCAAGGAACCGCTGGCCAGACGCCCGCCGGGCAACAAGCGCCCCGGCCGCAAGCCCAGGCAGAAGAGCCGAAGCGCAAGGGCATGCTCGGCCGGGCGATGGACTGGCTGTTCTGACGCCGCCCGCCGCGCGGTGCGGCCAGC
>JAEULF010000277.1 GCA_016793965.1 Alphaproteobacteria bacterium
TTGCGCGCGGCCTCGAAGGCCTGGCGCGCGCTGCGCGCCGCGACCACCTTGTTGCCGTCGCGGTCGAGAGCCTTGAGGATCTTGCCGATCGACACCTCGCTGTCGTCGATTACCAGCACCGAGGCCTGGCCGGCTTCCTCCTCGCGATTGTGGCCGAGCGCCTGCATGCCGAAGGACCCGTAGGTCTCCTCGCGCATGCGCCACTCGTCCATCATCATCTTCAGGCGCACCAGCGAGCGGACGCGCGCGAGCAGCGCGACGTCGTTCACCGGCTTCGTCAGGAAATCGTCGGCGCCGACCTGTAGCCCGCGCACGCGGTTGCTGCTGTCCGACAGCGCGGTGACCATCACCACGGGAATGTGCGCGGTCTGCGGATCCTCCTTGATGGCCCGGCAGACGGCGAAACCGTCCATGCCCGGCATCATGACGTCGAGCAGAACGATGTCCGGCGTCTCCTTGCGCACGCGCTCAAGCGCCGTCGGGCCGTCCGTCGCGGTCAGGACATCGTAGTACTCGGCCGTGAGCTTGGCTTCCAGGAGCCGGACGTTCGGCAGCAGATCGTCAACGACCAGCACACGCGCCGTCATGACGTGACACCCTCGCTGCCCAAGACCACGCCACTCAGCGACGGACGCGCGCCTGCCGTTGCCGCCTTGCTGCTCGGCCGCAGCTGACGGACCGTCCTGTCCCCAACCCCGGTCGGATAATAGGGCGGCCGCAGCGATGCGCCAAAGATTTCCATGACGCGGCTAGCCCCTGGCCGGGGGGCGGTCCAACGCGCCGCTTGCACACCCACTATCAGGCGAGAAACTTCTGAACAGTCGCCAGAAAATTGCTGACGGAGATCGGCTTCGGGATGTAGGCCTCGCACCCGCCGTCCAGGATCTTCTCCTCGTCTCCCTTCATCGCGAAAGCCGTCACCGCGATCACGGGAATCGGGCGCAGCTCGTCGTCCTCCTTGAGCCACTTCGTCACCTCGAGGCCGGAGACCTCCGGCAGCTGGATATCCATCAGGATGAGATTGGGCCTGTGCTCGCGCGCGAGCTTCAGTGCCTCCATGCCGTCCTTGGTCTGCAGGATGTTGTACCCCTGCGCCTCGAGGAGGTCGTGGAAGAGCTTCATGTTGAGCTCGTTGTCTTCGACGATCAGGACGGTCTTCTTCATGCGAGTCCAATGCTATCAGGCCGGCGCCGCAGCCGCGGCCCGGGCCGGCGGAGTGTCCGCCCCTGGCCGCCACGCAGCAAGCACGAAAAGAGTATACTCCTGCCGTCTGCCCGGCCGCATGCGCCAAGAACGTGGCAGCCGGCACGTTCGCGGCGCGCGCCTCTGCTCCGGCACGGGCAGAGCACCCATGGGGGAGGCTCGATCATGCGTCTGGGGATCGATGTCGGGGGCACGAAGATCGAGGGCATCGCATTGGCCGGACGTGCGGATTCCGGCCTGCGCCCGGGCGCCGTGCTGGCCCGGCGCCGCATCGCCACGCCGGCAGGAGACTACCCGGCCACCGTGCGCGCCATCGCCAGCCTCGTTTCCGCGATCGAGGCCGAGACGACGCGGCGCGGCACGGTCGGCGTCGGGATTCCCGGCGCCGTCTCGCCGGCCACGGGACTCGTGAAGAACGCGAACTCGACCTGCTTGATCGGCCATTCCATCGACCGGGACCTCGAGGAGGCGCTCGGCAGGCCCGTTCGGATCGACAACGATGCCAACTGCTTCGCCTTGTCGGAGGCGGTGGACGGCGCCGCCGCAGGTGCGAGCTGCGTATTCGGCGTCATCATGGGGACCGGAGTCGGGGGCGGGATCGCCATCGACGGCCGCACGGTGCCCGGCCGCATGCGCATCGCCGGCGAATGGGGCCATAACCCCCTTGCATCACCGCGCGCCGAGCGGCCCTGGTCGGAGATCCCCGGCCCCCTTTGCTACTGCGGCAGGACCGGCTGCACGGAATCCTGGATCTCGGGCCCAGCCCTCGCCGCCGACCACGCGCGGACGACCGGTCAAGCGCTCGACCCGCCTGCGATCGCCGCCGCCGCTCGCAGCGGCGACGCCGGCGCAGCGGCGACGATGGCGCGCCATGCCGACCGCTTGGCGCGAGCGCTCGCGACCGTCGTCAACGTCCTCGACCCCGATGTCATCGTCATCGGCGGCGGCTTGAGCAATCTCGACCTGGTGTTCGACGGCATCGCCGAGCGCCTTGCGCCGCGCGTCTTCACCGATCGCTTCGACACGCCGATCCTGCGGCCGCTGCACGGCGATTCGAGCGGCGTGCGCGGTGCCGCTTGGCTCTGGCCGGACGAGCCGCACTCCGCCTCCGCGCGCGCCGCGGCGCGGCCGGCCGCGCGCGGGACGGACGGCGGCCGCCGCGCCGGTGCCAGCTCCCCGGAGCGCGAGACGGACCACGCCGAGCCCGACGCGCTCGGCGGGTGATGCCTGCGACCATGTCAGCAGCGAGCGCTGCAGCGCCGGGACCGACAGCGCTCTGCCGCGACTGCGACGCCGCGCTCGCGGCTGCGGCCGCGCGCTGCCCGTCCTGCGGCTCGCCCCGGGTCGTCGCGCACCCGGAGCTGGGCACGCTCGCCATCGCGCATATCGACTGCGACGCCTTCTACGCCTCGATCGAGAAGCGCGACGATCCGGCGCTCGCGAGCAAGCCCGTCATCGTCGGCGGCGGGCGCCGGGGCGTCGTCTCGGCAGCCTGCTACGTCGCGCGCCAGTACGGCGTGCGCTCGGCGATGCCGATGTTCAAGGCGCTCGCGGCCTGCCCCGGAGCCGTCGTGCTGAAGCCGGACATGGCGAAGTACGCGCGCGAGGGAAGGCGGATCCGCCTGCTGATGGAGGCGACCACGCCCCTCGTAGAGCCCGTGTCGATCGACGAGGCCTATCTCGACCTTACCGGCACGCAGGCGCTGCATGGCGGGCCGCCGGCGCTTACCCTGGCACGGCTCGCGCGCCGCATCGAGGCCGAGGTCGGCGTGACCGTCTCGATCGGGCTCGCGCCCAACAAGTTCCTGGCGAAGGTCGCTTCGGACCTCGACAAGCCGCGCGGCTTCGCCGTGCTCGGGGCGGCCGAAGCGAAGGCGTTCCTGGCACCGCGCCCGGTGGGATTCCTGCACGGCGTCGGCCCGGCATCGGCGAAGCGGCTCTCGGCAGCGGGGATCCGCACCTGCGCAGACCTTCAGGCCGCCGACCCGGCGGCGCTGGCGCGGATCGTCGGCAGCTTCGGCTTCACGCTGCACGAGCGCGCTTTCGGCCGCGACGACCGCGCGGTCGATCCCGGCGACGGCGCCAAGAGCGTCTCCGCCGAGACGACGTTCGACGTCGACATCTCCGACCGCGACGAGATGGCAGCGCAGCTCTGGCCGCTGTGCGAGCGCGTCGCGCGCCGCATGAAGCGAGCCCGGCTGGCCGGCAGCGTGGCGACGCTCAAGCTGAAAGGCACGGACTTCGCGATCCTCACGCGTAGCCGCACGCTCGACTCGCCGACGCAGCTCGCGCAAGCGCTCTACGACGCGACCGTGCCGCTGCTCGACGCTGTCTTGGCCGACGGCCCGCGCCGGCGCTGGCGGCTGGTCGGCGTCGGCCTCTCCGGCCTTGCCGGCGAGGCCGAGCGCGCGGCGGAGCGGGCCGCCGACCTGTTCGCCGGCAGCACCGGTCCCGGCGCGGCGCGGACGGAGAAGGTCGAGCGCGCGATCGACGCGGTGCGCGAGAAGCTGGGAGATCAGGCGATCTTCAAGGGCCGGTCCCTGCGCGCCCGCCGCGCGCATTGACCCGCGCCGGCGGTCAGCACTTCGGCTTCGGGACCTGCGTCAGCTGCACGAGAGCGGCGTCGACCGTGAAGTCTCCGTAGTCGAGCACCAAGCGCCGCACGATCCCGTTGTCCTGGAGGACCAACGTCTGCTCGTGCTCCGGCAAGGACTCCTGCTCGTCGTCGCTCGAGTAGAAGGCGAGCCGCATCGTCCAGGCGGGCGACTGCAGCAGCGCATGCGAGCCCAAGCGCTCCTGCGTGATCTTGGGCAGCCCCTCTCCCGGGGCCATGCGCGGGCCGATGATCGCGTTGATCTCGGTCGCGGTCTCCATCGACGCGCCGTCGAAGACGCGGCGCAGCAACGTGACCCGCTTCTCGCGCGCCGCCAGGATCAGCGCCACCGTGTGCTCCGTCGGGAACATGCTCCCGACGGGCAGCGCCAGGGTCTTGGCCTCCGGCGCGCGGAACCTGGCGCTCCCTGCGGCTCTCGGGCGCCGCAGCTCGGCATCGCCGCGCACCTCCTCGTAGACGCTGCCGTCGCGCGTCTTGCGCATGGTGAAGCGGTAGCGGTCGGCCTTGCGAGACTCCCAGGTGGCGAACGTCCAGCCGATATCGCGATCCTGGCCCTCGTTGTACGAGAACTGCATCTGTGCGCGCTGCTGCACGGTAAAGCCGTCGCAGGACATCCCCCATTCGAAGGCGAGGCCGCCGCGCACATCGGTGACCGTCGAGCCCTTGCGCAGGTCGCCGAGCTTCATGGCGTAGAACCCGCGATGCGGCACGAGGTCCACGTCGGCGCTCGCCGCCGGCGCCGCGCTTGCGGCCAGCAGGCCAAAGGCGATCGCGGCGAGGACCGCTGCGTCCGGCGAGGTGCTGCGATTTTCGTGCATCCGGCGGTGTTCCTGACCAAAAGGCTGGCCACTCTCGGCCTCGTGGCCGCCAGCGTCAACCCGCCCGTGCGGGAATCGCACGCCAGGGTCGCTCAATGCCGGCAGCGCCGGGCCTCGACGCTGGCGCGCAGCACCGACAAGATCGCCACCCCGGCGCCCGGCCAGGAGCAGCGGCGGCGCGCCAAACGAGGAGGAATCTCGCCCCCATGGCACGCCCGGTCGTCCTTTGCACGCGCAAGTTCCCGCCGGCCGTCGAGGCGCGCTTGGCGCGCGACTACGACGCCAGGCTCGACGTCGACGACCGCGTGATCGACGGGTCGGAGCTGCTCAAGCTCGCCGAGGGCTGCGACGCGCTGATGATCGCGTCCTCGACCAAGCTCACGGCCCAGGCGATCGGCGCCTTGCCGAAGAGCGTCAAGATCGCCGCGTCGTTCGCCGTCGGCTACGAGCATGTCGACGTCGCGGCGGCGAAGAAGCGCGGGCTGATCGTGACCAACACGCCTGAAGTGCTGACCGATGCCACGGCGGAGATCGCCATGCTCTGCATCCTCGGGGCCGCCCGGCGCGCCTGGGAGGCGGAGCACATGGTCCGCACCGGCAACTGGAAGGGATGGGCGACGACGCAGCTTCTCGGCGTCGGCCTGAACGGCAAGCGCCTCGGCATCTACGGGATGGGGCGCATCGGCCAAGGCGTCGCGAAGCGCGCGCGCGGCTTCGACATGACCATCCACTACTGTAACCGCACCCGCCTGTCGCCCGACCTCGAGCTCGGCGCGACCTACCACGCGCGCATCGACGATATGTTGCCGCATTGCGACGTGCTGTCGATCAACGCGCCCGCGTCGCCCGAGACCCACCACTTCCTCAACGCGGAGCGCATCGCGAGGATGCCGGACGGCGCGATCGTAGTGAACACCGCCCGCGGCACGCTGGTCGACGACACGGCCCTGATTTCCGCCTTGCGGTCGGGCAAGGTCCGCGCCGCCGGGCTCGACGTGTTCGAGAACGAGCCGAACCTGAACAAGGAGTATCTGACGGTCGAGAACGCGTTCCTGCTGCCGCATATCGGCAGCGCGACGGTCGAGACGCGCGACGCGATGGGCTTCCGCTGCCTGGACAATCTCGACGCATACTTCGCTGGCCGGGAGCCGCCGCACCGCGTGGCGTGAGCTCGGCGACGATGGAGCTCAGCTCAATGACGCGAACGCTCGCCGTCCCGGTCGGGCGGCGAGCGTCTGGCAGCCGAAGCTTCCTGGCGCAGCGACCGGCCGAAGCCGGCGCACCCTACTTGATCTTGGCTTCCTTGAAGGCGACGTGCTTGCGCGCCTTCGGATCGTACTTCCGGAGCTCAAGCTTCTCCGTGGTCTTCCGCGGGTTCTTCTTGGTCACGTAGTAGAAGCCCGTGTCAGCAGTGCTGACGAGCTTGATCAGGACAGTCTGCGGCTTTGCCATCGGCGGCGCTCCGGGGAGCCA
>JAEULF010000303.1 GCA_016793965.1 Alphaproteobacteria bacterium
GGATGACGGCGCAACGGCGGGTGCTACTGCGGGCGCGAGCGGCGCGCCGATCCTCGGCGGGCCGGCTGCGCCCGGGAGCTGAGACTTGAGTCACGGCGCGACCCGGCGAGACGTGCCAAGGTGCTGTGTTCTCCAAGTCGCGGAGCCGGCCCATGGCCAACCTGTTCGACGCGTTGCGGATCTCTGAGAGCGGTGCTCGCGGCGCAGCGGTCCGCCAGAGCGCCGTCGCTGACAACGTGGCGAACGCCGGGACCGTCGGCTACAGGCGCGTGGACGTGCAGTTCGAGAGCCTGGTCGACGGCCATCTCGCGCGCGGCACGGGCGTCTCGGCGCGGCCGCGGCGCGAGGTCGGCGAGCGCGGCCCCGTCGTGCCGACCGGCGTGGACGGCGACATGGCGGTCTCCGGCAACGGCTTCTTCGTGGTCACCGACGGCCAGGACCGGTTCCTGACGCGCGTCGGCACCTTTCATCCCGACGCGGACGGCATCTTGCGCAACGGCAACGGATTCGCCCTGCTCGGCTGGGGCGCAGGCGGGGGCGGCGCCCTGGCGCCGCTCGCCGTGCCGCCCAATGTCGGCGGCAGCGCCGTCGCGAGCGTGCGCATCGCCGGTGACGGCAAGGTCTCAGCCATTCTCGAGAACGGGCAGAGCGAGCCGATCGGCACCGTCCCGCTGGCGACGGTGGCCAACCCGAACGGCCTCGATGCCCTGACCGGAACCGTGTTCCGCGCCACGCCGGCCTCGGGCGATGTTGCCGTGCAGGCGCCGGGCAGCGGGGCTGCGGGCCTGCTGGTGAGCGGCGCCCTTGAGGCGTCGCCGGTCAATCTCGACGAGGAGCTGGTAACGCAGGTCGTCAACCAGACCAGCTACGCCGCCAACCTGCGCGCCCTGGTGACGGCGTCGCGCATGACCGACAAGCTGCTCGACATCAAGAGCTGAGGCTGCCCTCAGCCGCCTGGGCGCGCGCCCGGCGGCAGGAAGAAGAAGTCGCCGGTGAGCGAGGAGGATTCCCAGGGGATCTGCTGCTCGCTGGTGGCCTGCAGCACGGAGCGGCGGACCAGCTTGAACATCTGCTCGACGGGCGTGCCGGCCTGCAGCATCGCCTGGGCGAGCGCTGCGCTGTAGGGGCTGTTGCTGCCGGCGCCGTCGGCCGCGACTTGGTCGGGGGCGGTGGAGTAGGCGACGATGGTGCCGCGCGGCGCGTCCATGCGGGCGAGGCCTTGCACGGCGGAGCGGAAGCTGCGCTGCAAGGGGTTGTTGCGGCAGGCGTCGAGGATGACGATGTTCACCTGGGCGCGGGCGTACTCCATCTGGTTCAGCACCCAGGAGGCGTTGACCGCCTCGATCTCCAGATCGGCCTCGCGCTTGATCTGCGCGCCGACAGGGATGAGGTAGTTCTTGCCCGAGGCCTGGATGCCGTGGCCGGCATAGAAGAACAGGCCGACGCCCTTGCCCTGAGTGCGGTCGAGCTTCTCGCCGAACTCCTGGATCGCGCGCTTCATCGCGAGCTGGTCGGCATCGGTCACTTGGCTCACCTGGAAGCCCAAGCGGCGCAGCGTGGCGCCGACCAGCTTGACGTCGTTGACCGGGTTGGCCAGCGGCATGTCCTTGTAGCCGCCGTTGCCGACAACCAGCGCCAGGCGCGGCTCCTGCCCGCCCGACGCCGTCGGCGGCGGCAGCAGGGCGACTTGGGGGAGCGGTGCCGCGGCCTGCGGCAGCGTGGCCGGTGCCGGCTGGCTGCCGCCGGGCTCGGTGCGCGCGAGCGCGGCCGGCGGCGGCATCGGGATCGCCGACGCCGCTTGGACGGGCGCGGGGGCCGCCGGAGCAGGCGCAGTCGTCGCGGCCTGGATCGCGGAGCCCGCGCGAGCCAGAGTCAACGTGCAGCGCTGGTTGTGGTAGCCGCCGCCCGGACCGCCGCCGAAATGCCGAGCCCCGCTCAGCCGGATCTCGGCGCCCTCGACCATGCCGCCCAGCGTCGCCATGTGCGCGTGCATCCGCACATGGCCCGAACCCGTCAGCTTGGCGCGGCCGTCGGGCTCAACGGCGATGCTCGCGGTTCGCCATGTCGGATCGTCGCGGAAGTCCAATGTGATCGCCTGTCCGGTCCCGCGGCCGACCACGGCTGCCTCGGATCCCGGGATCCAGTAGGATTGACCAGAGGCCTGGGCCGGCGCGCAGCTCATTCGGCCGGCCCAATGCCCGTCGATGTCAGGTGCAGCGATGGTTAGCGGGGCGACCGCTAGCTGGGCGCCGGCAAGGACGATGGCGGCGAGCGATCCTGCCGACGAATGCGACGGCGACCAGTGCATGGTCACTCCCCCGCGGCCGAGACGCGTGCGCTCCATGGGGCGGTGCCGCCTAGCGCCTGCGGCGGAATTGTCGCTCCGCAGAGCGCCACAGGCAAGTCCTTGCCGTCTGCAACCCTTGCCGCCTGCCGGTGCCGCAATTCTCGTGCGACCGGCTGTGGGCGATTTGCGGGCCCCGAGCGAGACCGTCAGGCGATCGTGCCGCCGCCGCTGCCCGTGTACATGCCGGCGCCCTCGAGCCCGCCTTCCTCGGCGCGCGTCTTGTGCGTCAGTACGCCGACGGTCTGGCCGCGCGCTTCGACGATCGCGCCGATGATCGGGGCGGCGGCGTCCTTCACCGACTGGACGCTCGGCGCCGGCTGGCTGATGGCCGCGGCGCGCGCCTGGCCGGCGTAGGTGGCGGGGCTGGCGATCGGTCCGATCGGCATGGGGCGCCTCCTTCCCTCGTGAGCGCGGCCTTGGGGCGCGCGGTGCGGCCGGTCAGGCGCGCCGGGGCGCCGGGGCGCCGGCCGGGGCCTGGGCATTCTGGAGCTGCTTCAAGAGGAACTTCAAGTCGTCGTTCTCGCGCAGCGTCTCCAGCCGCGCCGTCTTGATGGTCTCGATCAGCTCGGTGCGGAAGGTCTCGATGCGCTGCTTCTCGGCGTCGCTGATCTTCTCCGTGCGGTCGCTCAACTCGCCCAGCCGCTCGTAGAGGAAGGTCAGCTGGTTCTTGAGGTAGGAGGCGAGCATGCTCTGGCTCTTCTGCGCGCCGGCCATGTTCATGACGATGACGAGGATCGCGATCGTGAAGAAGAAGTTCAGGCCAGAGATGACGACGGCGATGAAGTCCATGGCGCGCATCCTGCGATTGCCGACGTAGCGAGTGCCGGCGCTGCGACTGCCGACCTGCGGCAGTTCGCCTTGAAGTCCCGACCCGGGCTTTCCTGTCCCGAGCGGCCGCGCATTGGCTGCGGCAGGCAAGCCAGTATGCCCGACCTTGCCCTCTTGGGAAAGAACGGCAAAAAAGTAAACGGTTCGTATCTCAGGCGCTTCGGCTCCCGCGGACGGGGTCGAGCAGGGTGGGGCGGCGCGCGACCGGGCCGGGAACCAGCAGGAACGATGGCGACCGCGCGTCAGGTCCGCGTTGCTGGCGCCGTCAGCGCCTGCCGCCGGCGATCCAGTTCGCCATGTCCGTCGCCTTGCGGTCTGCCGACAGCAGCGGATGCTGCGCCACGCCCAGCGCCTCGGCGTAGGGCAGCCACGTGCGGCAGGGCTGCAACAGGGCGCGCGCCAGCTCGTCGCCGCTCTGCGGCCGCTTGCGCCCGATGATCTGCTTGCGCGGCGCCTCTTCCCAGCACGCGTCCAGGCTCTTCATGGCGATCATCTGGATGCCGGGATTCAGCTTGGACGTCGCGTACTTGGCGCACTGCTTCAACGCGTCCTCGGCCACCGCGTAGGCCGGATCGTTCTTGTCTGCGTCTCGCATGCTCATGGCGGTCTCTCAAGCCTCAGCCAGGGCCTTGGCCCCAGCGGCCTCGCACCCTCTCCCTTCGGCGGAGCCGAAGCTTCCCATGGTCAGGACGTTTTTTGACCCTAAACGCCCGTCCCTCGCAAGAGGGAGTTTATCGGATGAAGCGCCGAGGTGTTTCAGCGGCCGCTCGTGAGAGCATCGATGGCGCGAATCAAGGCATCGTCGCCGCCGAACCCGCCGGCCTTGGTCGCGACGGCGAGGCGACGCCCGCGCCAACACGCTGTCGCGACGGGGATGCCGGGCAGGATCTCGCCGTCGATGTCCAGGCGGTCGATGCCGAGCGCCGCAAGGACGGCCCTTGCGGTGTCGCCGCCGGTGAGCAGCAGGGAATCATGCGCGCCTTCCTGCATCTCTCGCGCCGCCGCCATGCCGAGATCTGCGGCGATCGCGTCGGGTTCGCCCAGCGATTCCGGCGCTGCGAGCACTGCTTGTTCCTGGCGTGCCCGGCGCAGAGCGGCAAGCTGCCGCGAAGCGGCCTGCGCGCGCGAACCGATCACGGCCAGCACGCTGGCGCAAGGCGCGCGGTTCTGCGGGCGTCCCGGCCCGGACCATGCCGCGGCGAGCGCCCGAGCGAGCCCGGCAGCGCCGACCAGCAGGGTCCGCGGGCCGGCGGACCGAGCGATCGCCAGCATGTCCGACGCGTCGGCGCAATCGGGCATGCGCGCGACGTACGGCGCCAGCGCTGCGCAGAGGTTGCCGACGAAGGCCGGGCTGCGCGCGTCGCGGGCGTACTCCGTCCGCTCGAGCGCCTGACCGTTCACCAGGACGCGGCCGGCGCGGACGATGCGACCGTGCTCCGGGACCGCAGGCGCGATGAGGATGTCGTCGACGGCGTCGCCGGCAGCGTGCGCGGCAGCACGGATCTCGGCGACGACAGGACCGCGCAGCGTCGAATCGATCTTCTTGAGCACGCGCACGCCTGGGGCCAGGCGCAGCACGCAGGCGGCCACCGCGGCCGCCGCTTGCGGTGCTGCCAGGTGGCGCGAGCGCGTGTCGAAGGCGACGACATCGGCGTCGTCCGGCGTCGCGCCGCTTGCGGCCAGCGCCAGGACGGTGCGGGCGCCGCGCTGCGCGAACGGCGCGGAGGCATCGAGCGCGCCGGTGAGGTCGTCCGCGACGACGGCAAGGCGCATGAGGTCAGGCGACGGCCGGGTGGGCGTCGAGAGGGATGGTGGCCATGCGCCGGGCATAGGCGATCGCGGCCTGCATGTTGCGGTGATCGGCCCGCCCCTGCCAGGCGATGTCGAACGCCGTGCCGTGATCCACCGAGGTGCGCTGGATCTGCAGGCCGAGCGTGACGTTGACCGTGGTGTCGAAGGCGATCAGCTTCACCGGGATATGGCCCTGGTCGTGGTACTGGGCGACAACGAGGTCGAACTCGCCTCGCGACGCGCGGTAGAAGACGGTGTCGCCCGGCACGGGCCCGCTGACGGTCCAGCCGCGCCGGCGGGCCTCCTCGATCGCGGGGAGGATGGTCTCGATCTCCTGCCGCCCGAAGATGCCGCCCTCGCCGCTGTGCGGGTTCAGACCGGCGACGGCGATGCGCGGTTGCGCCGTGCCGAGGCGGCGGAAATGGCGTCCGCCGGCCTCGATGGTGTCGAGCACGCGCTCGCGCGTCGGCCGCCGCGTCGCCTCTTCGAGCGAGACGTGGGTCGAGACGTGGACCGCCGACAGCGTCTCGGACGCCAGAAGCATGTAGCTCTTCTTCTGCCCGGACAGCGCGGCGAGCAGGCCGGTATGGCCGTCGTAGTCGTGGCCCGCCGCGTGCAGCGCCGCCTTGTTGAGCGGTGCCGTGACGATCACGGAGACGCGCCCGGCGAGCGCCAGGTCCACCGCCGCCTTGACCGTACGGAAAGCCGTCTCGCCGCCCTCGCGCGAGATCCGGCCGTCCGGCACCGCGCCGGGGGACGGCACGTCGACGATGCCGATCGCGTCCGCCCGCGGCGCCTGGGCGAAGGCGGGGACGACATGCAGCGCGCCACCCGCCAGCACCAGCGCGCGCTCCAGGGCGGCACGGCTGCCGACGACGACCGTGCGCGCGCGCTCGTCCGGCGCCATGTCGCGCACAGCCTTGGCCGTCACCTCCGGCCCGACGCCGGCAGGATCGCCCATGGTGATGGCGATCGGAGCGGGGGGCGCCGCGGCGCTCATGCTCGGCGCTGCCGGGCGGCGGCCTGCCAGACCGGCAGGAGGTCGGCGCGCAGCACGTCGAGCCAGGACGGCCAGCGCTCGATCACGCTCTTGCGCGCCTGGTAGGCGACCTCCGCGCGCTTGACCGCGTCGGCCACCAAGGGCGCGATGGCGCGCGCCCAGTCGGCGGGGTCGCGCCCTTGCACGACGATGCCGTCGACGCCGCTGCGCTCGACGAGCTGCGCGCCGCCGTCGCGCGCCGACACCACCACGGGCAGCCCCGACGCCTTGGCCTCGGCGACGACGTTCGGCATCACCTCGCTCTCGGAGGGGAACACGAAGACGTCGGCGCTGGCGTAGATCCAGGCGAGCATGTCCTGCGACAGCGAGCCCGGCAGCGTCGCCGTCGGGCCGAGCAGGCGGCGGATGCCCTCCATGTCCGCGCCCTCGCCGACGAACAGCGAGTGGACGGGATGGCCGGCGTCCATGAGCTTGCGCGCCGCCTCGGCCGCGACCATCGCGCGCTTGCTGTCGTCGATGCGCCCGGCGAAGAGCAGGATCGGGCGGTCCTCCGGGATGCCGAAGTGCCGGCGCAGCCGCTCCTGGTCGCGATGGCGCGGGCTGAAGCGCTCGCTATCGACGCCGCGTCGCAGCCGCGAGACGCGCTCCGCGCCGACGAGCTTCGCCGCCAGCGCGCGATCGGACGGGCGCGACACCAGGACGCGGTCCGAGGCCGCGACCATCGCGGCCACGCGCCGGCCCATCTGGCGCGCGAACCGGTCCGGCAGGTCCAGCCGCTCGAGCAGCAGCCGGCGCATCCAGGCGCGGCTCGTCGCGCGCTCGATGATCTCGCGCGCATAGACGCGCGTGAAGGCGGCCACGTCCGTGTGGATGGACGTCACGAAGGGCAGGCGGTTGCGCTGCGCGACCCGCAAAGCGGTGCGCGCGAAGGTGAAGACGTCGGTCGCGTGCAGCACGTCGTGCTCGGCCAGCAGGCGCGCGAGCTTCGGGTGATACGGGGCGAGGTCGGTGTCGCCGGCGCCCTGCTTGAGGAGGCGGAAGCGGTTCGTGCCGAGCAGGGGCGCCAGAAGGCGATAGCGCGCGTTGCTCGCGACCTCGATCTCGCCCTCCGCGTGGCCGAGGAAATAGACCGTCAGGTCCACGGCGTCCGGCACCATGGCGGCCGCCTCGGCGAAGCGCTCCCAGCACTTGACGTGACCGCCGGCGCGCGGCCCCCATTCCAGGTCGACGAGCACGCCGACCGACACCGGCTTCGCGGCCGGAGGGCGCGGCGCCAGGTTTGGCTCGGCTGAGGGCCCAGAGGCTGGCCCAGACGCTGAAGCTGAGGCGAGGAGTGTCGGCTCGGTCATGCACGGGTTCCCAAGGCGGCGCCACTCTCGGAGAGCGGGCGGGTGCGGTCAAGCGCAGGGCGGTCCTGGCCGCCCTCGCGGCGCGCCGCCGCCGCATGGACACCGCACCGCTGCGACCGCTATGCAGGGAGCGGGCCGCCGGATCGATCGCGGGGCCGGGCAGGGAGTTGCAGCATGAGCGCGACAGGCGCCGCACGGCCAGGTGCGATCGAGAAGCCCTCGGGCAAGGGCGCCGCCGACGAGAATTTCCCGGTCGGGTCCTGGTTGCTGCCCGGGCGGCTGCGCCCGCATGTGGCGACCTACTATGCTTTCGCGCGCGCGGCGGACGACATCTCCGACGACTCGGAGCTGCCGGCGCCCGACAAGGTCGCGCGTCTCGCCCGGCTCGCGCAGGCGCTGCGCGGCGAGTCGCCGGGCGACAAGGAGGCTTTCAAGGCCCACCGCCTGCGCGACAGCATGGCGGCGACCGGCGTGCCTGTCGCGCACGGGCTCGACCTCCTGGCGGCGTTCACGCAGGACGCGACCAAGCTGCGCTATGCCAGCTGGGGCGAGCTCATGTCCTATTGCCGGCTCTCCGCGTCGCCGGTCGGCCGCTACCTCCTGGACTTGCACGGCGAGGACAAGGGCCACTGGTGGGCGTCGGACGCGCTGTGCGACGCGCTCCAGGTGATCAACCACCTGCAGGACTGCAAGGCCGACCGGCGCGCCCTCGACCGCGTCTACCTGCCGCTGGATTGGCTGGCCGAGGCGGGGACGGGCGTGGAGGCGCTCGACGCGCCCGCGGCATCCCAGGCGCTTCGTCGCGTGCTCGATCGCTGCATCGACGGCACGGAGGCGCTGCTGGCGAAGGCGCGCCACTTGCCGGGGCTGCTCCGGTCGCGGCACCTGGCCGCCGAATCGGCGATCATCGTGCGCATCGCCGAGCGCCTGTGCGTCGAGCTGCGGCGCCGCGACCCCCTTGCCGAGCGCGTCGCGCTCACGAAGCCGCAGCTGCTCTCTTGCGGCCTCGCCGGCGCTTGGGACGCGCTGGTCGGGCGACGGCTGCCCCCGGCGAGCGCTCCGGCGCCTCAGAGCCTGTTGTAGCGGCGCAGCAGCGCGCGCGTCTCCCGCTCGCGCCGCAAGCAGGCGCGATAGCGCACGATCTCCCGGATCAGCATCATCAGCCCCAGGGGCAGGGTGCATGCGGCCAGACCGGTCAAGCCGAGGGCGCAGTCGAGCACGAGGCTCGGCTTCTGCTCGCTCATCCGCCCGGCAAGCATGCCGAGGAGCGGAAAGGCGAGGAGGGATGCCGCCGCGACCGCGCACCAATGGGCAAGCCATTGGACGTTGCTGTTGGTCCGCTTGATCTCGCCGGCGACGGATTGCAGCACCGTCGGAGCGAGGATGAGCTGGAGGTTCTCGTCCCGGACCGAAGTGAATGAAGCAGCCGCCATGGTTGGCACCTCCGCGTCGGCGGACCTCGATGCTTATTCGAGGCGCTGCGGGCCGTCGAGCGCATTGATGCGGATCAGGCAACGCCTGCTCGCCCGCCGTCCATGCACCCGCATGGATTTGATTTCCCTACAAGCACTTTGCGCGCCAATCCGCCCGATGCGCGGTTGAATTCCGGCCTGACCTGTGGTCAGGTGCGCGCTTGCGCCGTAACGGCAGGAATCTGCCGTTCTGAGGGCATGACTCGGGCGAGAGCGATCCGAGGACGTGACTTGGGCGCGCGCGATTACGGCGGTCGCCCGCGAGGCGGGCGGCGCCGGGCAGTGAGGAGTGCACGAGATGCCCGTAGCGACACCGCTGCTGGACAAGGTGACGACGCCGGCCGACCTGCGCAAGTTGAAGGTCGACCAGCTTCCCCAGCTCGCGCAGGAGCTCAGGGCGGAGACCATCGACGCGGTGTCGGTCACCGGCGGCCATCTCGGGGCAGGGCTCGGGGTGGTCGAGCTGACGCTGGCCATCCACTATGTCTTCGACACGCCGAACGATCGCCTGATCTGGGACGTCGGCCATCAGTGCTACCCGCACAAGATCCTCACCGGCCGGCGCGACCGCATCCGCACGCTGCGCCAGGGCGGCGGCCTCTCGGGCTTCACCAAGCGCTCGGAGAGCGAGTACGACCCGTTCGGCGCCGCGCATTCCTCGACCTCGATCTCGGCCGGCCTCGGCATGGCCGTGGCGCGCGACATGGGCTACGGCCCCTCGGGCGAGAAGAAATCCAACAACGTGATCGCCGTCATCGGCGACGGCTCGATGTCGGCCGGCATGGCCTACGAGGCGATGAACAACGCCGGCGCGCGCAACTCGCGCCTGATCGTCATCCTGAACGACAACGACATGTCGATCGCGCCGCCTGTCGGCGCGCTCAACAACTACCTCTCGCGGCTGCTGTCCTCGAAGGAGTTCCAGAAGCTGCGCCACATGGGCGTGGAGATCGCGCACCGCATCCTGCCCAAGCGCCTGGAGCAGGCGGCGCTCAAGGTCGAGGAATACGCCCGCGGCCTGGTGACCGGCGGCACGCTGTTCGAGGAGCTGGGATTCTTCTACGTCGGCCCGCTCGACGGCCACAACCTCGACCACCTCGTGCCCGTCCTCAAGAACGTGCGCGACGCTGAGAACGGCCCGATCCTCGTCCATGTCGTGACGCAGAAGGGCAAGGGCTACGCGCCGGCCGAGGCTTCGGCCGACAAGTACCACGGCGTCGTCAAGTTCGACGTCGTCACCGGCAAGCAGGACAAGCCGGCGCCCAAGGCGCCGGCCTATCAGAAAGTGTTCGGCGACGCTCTGATCAAGGAAGCGGAGGCCGACCCGAAGATCGTCGCCATCACCGCCGCCATGCCGTCGGGCACCGGCGTCGACCAGTTCGCCAAGCGCTTCCCCGACCGCGCCTTCGACGTCGG
>JAEULF010000467.1 GCA_016793965.1 Alphaproteobacteria bacterium
GGACCTGTCCAACACCAACATCATGAAGTCCGCGGCCAACATGAAGGACCTGACGGTTCCCATGCTGCTGCCGGGCATCACCGTCACGACCGGCCCGGACGATTTCTACCCGATCGAGGCCATGCAGCTTGTAAAGTTCAATGGCAAGAACTTCGAGCGCTTCGGCGAGATCATCAACGTCGGGAAGAAGTAGGCGAGGGCGCTCGGCGATAGTGCCGCCGTCAGGCCGCCCACAGCGGCGAGCTGACGGCGGTCCCGGGCGAAGATGGGACAGGACGTGGATAGCGAAAGCAGTTCTCGCCGGATCTCGGTCGTTGCATCACAAGCTTTCCACCCCTTGAACCGAGCGGACCCCAGTTCGGCAAAGAATCAAGCGCGCCCCCGCAACCACTGAGAATCTCGCCCCGTCGGTCGCCCGGCGGGGCGAGATGCTTTTGGGGCCCGCCTTGCTCGCGGCCGCCTCGGAGAGAGCCAGGATCGAGGCCAGGTCGCCGTGCAGCTCTGCCGCCAGCCCGTCGGGGTGTCAATCGGCGCGCAACTTTGACCCCCGATCGGCGTCCAACTTTGACCCCCTTTGCGGGTTGTCCCGGTAGTGCATAGGAGGGCCCCGCGCGTGACGTGCGGAGCCCTCGGCGAGCGACGGCACGTCACGCGTGGGAGGTGCCTGTGCACCCACCGTGGGCAACCCGCGGGGGTGGGGGTCCGGGGGCGGGGGTCTGCGGTCAGGCGCGGTTCTTGAAGCGCCAGCTCTCGTTGCCGGTCTCGATGATCTCGCAGTGATGCGTGAGCCGGTCGAGCAGTGCGGTGGTCATCTTGGCGTCGCCGAACACGGTGGGCCACTCGGCGAAGGTCAGGTTGGTCGTGACGATGACCGAGGTCCGCTCGTAGAGGCGGCTGACCAGGTGGAACAGCAGCTGGCCGCCGGACTGCGCGAAGGGCAGGTAGCCGAGCTCATCGAGGACGACGAGGTCGAGCCGCGTGAGGTGATCGGCAAGGCGGCCCTGGCGCCCTGCCCGGGCCTCGGCCTCGAGCCGGTTGACCAGGTCGACGGCGGTGAAGAAGCGGGCCCTGACGCCGGCGCGGATGCAGTTGCGCGCCACGGCCACGGCCAAGTGGGTCTTGCCGGTCCCGGTTCCGCCGATCAGGACGGCGTTGCGCTGCTGCTCGAGGAAGGTGCCAGCGGCAAGGTCGCGGACCAGACCCTCGTTGATCGGCGTGCCGGCGAAGGTGAAGTCCGCCAGCTCCTTGGCGAGCGGCAGGCGCGCGGCGGCGACCTGGTAGCGGATCGAGCGGACCTGCTTCTCGGCGATCTCGGCCTTGAGCAGCTCGCCGACGATCTGCGGCACCGGGTGCTGGCGCTTCAGGCCATTGGCGATGATCTCGTCGAAGGCGGCGCGCATGCCCGCCAGCTTGAGCGTGCGCATCATCTCCAGGAGTTCGTGGCGCTCCATCAGACCGCTCTCCTCAGGCTGTCGTAGCGGGCGCAGTCGGCCGTCGGCTCGTGGCGCAAGCGCAGCGCGTCGGGCGTCAGGATCGTCACCGCGGCGGCCGGCGCGCGCTGGCGCGCCAGGATGTTGAGGACGACGTCGCTGGAGTGGACGCCGCCCAGCAGCGCCTCGGCGCAGGCCGCTTCAACCGTGCCGAGGCCGTCGACCAGCACAGCGCCGAGGATCTCGACCATCTGCCGGTCGCCGTCCTCGGCCGCGGCCAGCTTGCCGCGCACGCCCGCAAGCGCGCTCGGCAGCAGCCAGTTCTTGAACGGCGCGCCGTTCCTGAGCGCTCCCGGCTTGCGCGCCAGGACCGGCACGTAGTGCCAGGGGTCGTAGATCGTCTGGCCGCGGCCGAAGGCGCGCGCGTGCTCGGCGACGAGCTGGCCGTCCTGCCGGATCTGGATCCGGTCGGCGTAGGCGTGGACCTCGACCGGACGGCCCAGCGCCTTCGCCGCGACCGAGTACTTGTTGCCGTCGTGGCGCACCAGGCAGGTCTTGGACACCGTCGCCGGCACGGCATGGAAGCCGTCGAACCGGCCGGCATAGGCCACCAGGCTCGGCCGCTCGGCCTGGAAAGCCGACCAGATCGTCTCCTCCGGCCGCTCCGGATGCCGGTGCGCCTTGGTGTGGGCCACGCACCGGTCGAGCAGCCAGCCGTTCATGTCCTCGTAGCTCGCGAACCTCAGGCGCGGCGTGAAGAAGCGCTCGCGCACCCAGCCGACCTGGTTCTCGACCTGCCCTTTCTCCCAGCCGGCCGCTGGCGTGCAGGCCGTCGGCTCGACCAGGTAGTGGCTGCACATCTGCTGGAAGCGGCGGTTGAACGCCCGGTCCCTGCCGATGAACACGGTCTCGACCGCCGTCTTCATGTTGTCGTAGATCCCGCGCGCGCAGGTGCCGCGGAAGAAGCTGAACGCGCGGTCGTGCGCGTCGAACACCATCTCCTGGCTCTCGCGCGGGTACGCCCGCACGAATGGCATCCGGCTGTGGCACAGCCGGAAGTGCGCAACCTTCACCGTCACCGTGACGCCGTTCAGGACGACGACCTCGTGGCTCCAGTCGAACTGGTAGGCCTCGCCCGGCGCGAAGCTCAGCGGCACGAACCCCTCGGCCGTCGCGTCGCCGCGCGCCTTGCGCCACTTCCGCGCATAGCGCCGGACCGCGTCGTAGCCGCCCGCATAGCCAAGGCCGCGCAGCTCCTCGAACAGCCGGATCAGCGTCAGCTGCTCGCGCCAGCCCTTGGCCGCGTTCGCAGCCAGCATCCGGTCGAGCTCGCCACGCCACGCGCCGAGCTTCGGCAAAGGCTGGACCTGGCGCTCGTACTCGAACGACGTGGCCCCGCTGCGCAGCACCTTGCGCACCGTGTTCCGCGACAGCCGCAAGTCGCGCGAGATCTCCTTGATCCGCTTGCCCTTGACGAAGTGCTCCCGCCTGATCCGCGCGACCGTTTCCACGACCAACATCCCCCACCGCCACCCGATCCCATCCAAAGGGCGGGCAGCCTGCGCAGATCGCGCACCAGAGGGGTCAAAATTGGACGCCGATAACCCCCCAACAGGGGTCAACTTTCCACGCCGAATCACAGCCAAGGAGATGCAACGGGAGTTCGAGTGCTCGATGGCTGAACTTGCCGAGCAGCTCGCCGGTGTCGAACCCCAACCTATTTCGGTCTGCGACGAGTCGACGTCAGCAGAAGCGCCACCCGAAGCCACCCAGGCGGATTGGGATCGGTGCGAGGCGACTTTCAAGCAGATCTACGCGGATCTGCATTTGGATGGATTCATCGAAACCGACATTGACAGGCTCCTGAATTACCTGCCTGCCGACTACTTCGACGATGCCACTTGGGTCCTCGGCCGAGGCATCGACGTCGAGGCGATCCGAACACGCTATGAATGCAACCGCAGCTGCATGGATTCGACGGGATGGTTGTACCCGCTTCGCGAGGAGTACGTCCTCCATGCCGTGCAGCGGATCTGCGAGGTCTTGGACCACGCTCGCACGGCCCGACGGCGGCGTGCCAATCTGCGACTGATCGATTCTTGCACAATCAAATGAATGCGCTGATTTGGCCACTTCGGACAAATCCGCTCCAACTCCTCGCACGCGCCGGTTCGACGTGCAGATGAATTGGAGGCCGCGATGATGATCGATGACGCTACGCAGCCGGACCAGCCGCCCGTCGCCCGGGCGAAGACCGAGCCTGCTGAGGTCACGATCCAAGTTCTCGTCCACCGTCGAATGCAGGAGTTGGGCCTGACCCGCTCGGACCTCGCGCGGCGACTGGGCTATGCCAACCCCGCCAGCGGCTGCACCGCGCTCGACCGCTTTCTCCACGAGAGCTTCGACAGAAATCAGCAGGTGCGCACGCGGCTCGCCGCGGCACTGGAGGTGCCAGACGAGGATGTCGAGCGCGCCATCGCCGTGGTCAAGCGGCGTCAGGCCGAGGCATGGGTCCGGTACGTTCGCGAGCAGCTTGGACCCTGGCG
>JAEULF010000476.1 GCA_016793965.1 Alphaproteobacteria bacterium
AAGGATATGTGCATGCCGTAGCGCTTTCGCGGGGATGACAGCATGAGCGGGCAGCGCAGGCGGCATGATGCGCGGCAAGGTGCACCTAGGCGCTCCGCCCTGCCCTCTCATGCAGCGCAGGAGAAGGCGGGGCGAGAGACGCGCTCCCTCAGAACGTCAGCTTCCAGTCGCCGCTCCTGATCTCCAGCATGCGGAAGGCCGTGAGGTCGAGGCCCATATGGTCGGTCGCCGACAGGTTGAAGGCGCCGGCCGTGCCCATGAAGCCCTTGGTGGCGCGGATCGCGTCGCGCAGCTTCGTGCCGTCGGTCGTGCCGGCGCGCTTGAGCGCGTCGACCAGGATGAACAGCCCGTCATAGGCGTGCCCGCCGAAGGTCGACACCGGCTGCTTCCAGCGCGCCTCGTACTCCTGCTTGTAGGCGACGACGACCTTCTTCTGCGGGTCGCCGTCCGGGAGCTGCTCGGCGACCAGCAGCGCCGAGGCCGGCAGCCGGACGCCCTCGGCGGCGGCGCCGGCCAGGTCGATGAACTGCTTCGATCCCACGCCGTGGCTCTGGTAGAGCGGCACGGCGAAGCCGAGCTGCTTGTAGTTGCGCGTGACGATCGCCGGGCCCTGGCCGAAGCCCGGGTTGACCACGGCCTGCACGCCGGCCGTGCCCTTGATCTTGGTGAGCTGCGGCGACATGTCGGTGTCGCGCGGGCCGTAGCTCTCGTCCGCCGCGACCTTGATGCCGTAGGTGCCGGCGACCGCCAGGCATTGCTGGCGCATCGAGGCGCCGAAGGCGTCGGTACCGGAGATCATGCCGATCGACGACATGCCGCGCTGCTTCAGGTCGACGAAGATCTTCTCGCAGGCCATGCGGTCGGTGTGCGGCGTCTTGAAGGTGAAGGGCTTCACCGGCTCGATCACCACGACGGCGCCGGCCAGCGTGATGAACGGGATCTTGGCCTCCTCGAAGAGCGGCACCTGCGACATCGTCGTCGCCGTGGTGCTGCCGCCGACAGAGGCGACGATCTTGTCGTTCTCCAGCAGCCGTGTCGCGAAGGTGCGCGCCTTGTTCGGGTCGCCCTCGTCGTCGTAGACGACGAGCTGCAGCTTCCTGCCCAGCACCCCGCCGGCAGCGTTGATCTTGTCGACGTACATCTCCAGCGTTTTCTTCTCGGGGTCGCCGAGGAAGGACGCCGGGCCGGTCACCGACAGCACGGCGCCGATCTTGATGTCTTGAGCGTTGGCCGCCGTCGCGGCGGCGAGGGCCGTGACGCCGCAGAATAGGCCGAGCAGACGATGGGCGAAGGTCATGGCGGTTCTCCCCTGGGTGTCGTTCTTGCTTGACGCGTCGTATCGCCTCTGCCGCCGCCGCTCTCCCTATGCCGCCGGTCGGCGCACCGCGACGACGCGGAAGCGGCCGGCGACGAAGGCCGTGTCGGTCAGGCAGGCATTGCCGGCGGGATTGGCGCCGGTCACGTGGAAGTCGCTGAAGGCGGCGGATTGGTTGACGTAGATGCCGCCCGTCAGGTTCTCGGAGAGCGGCACGCCGGCCGCGCGGAACGCCGTCTCCGCGGCGGCGAGCACGGCCGGGTCGGTCGCGTAGGCCGCCGCTGTGATGGCGCCCATCCGTCGGGCGCAGCCGGCGGCGAGCGCCAGCGACTGCGCGGTGCTGTCGGTCGCCACGACGAAGGCGATCGGGCCGAACCACTCGCGCTCGAACAGCGCTGCGTCGCGCGCATCGGCGGCGACGACGACCGGCGTCGAGGTGCGCGCCCTCTCGAAGCCGGCGACTGGCGCCGGGCGCGGCGCCAGCAGCACGCCCGGCAGCTTCGCCGCCTCGGCGACGCGCGCCAGGGTCGCCGGGCTCTGCACGGCGCCGAGGATGCCTGCCGCGCGCTCGGGGTCGGCGAGCAGCTTCTCGACCGCGCCGGCGATCGCCCTCGCGACGTCGTCGAAGCTCTTGCGCCCCTCGTCGGTCTCGATGCCCTGGCGCGGCACGAACAGGTTCTGCGGCGCCGTGCACATCTGGCCGGAGTAGAGCGACAGCGAGAAGGCGAGGTTCTGGCACATGCCCTTGAAGTCGGCCGTGCCGTCGATCACCACGGTATTGATGCCGGCGCCCTCGACATAGAGCTGCTTGCCGCGCGCGTTCTCGGCGAGCCAGCCGGCGAAGGCCGGGCCGCCGGTGTAGTCGACGATGCCGATCGCCGGATGCGTCACCAGCTCCTTCGTCAGCGGCGCTGCCGGCACGTCGGCAGCGAGCAGCACGAGGTTCGGGTCGAAACCCTGCTCCTTGAGCACCTCCCGCGCGACGCGCACGGTCAGCGCCAGCGGCAGGACGGCGCCGGGATGCGGCTTGACGATCACGGCGTTGCCCGTCGCCAGGCTCGCGAACAGCCCGGGATAGCCGTTCCAGGTCGGGAAGGTCGAGACGCCGATCACCAGCGCCACGCCGCGCGGCAGGATGGCGAAATCCTTGTCGAGCCGGAGCGGGTCGCCCTTGCCCTGCGGCTTCTCCCAGCGCGCGCGCGCCGGCACGCGCTTCATCTCGGCATAGGCATAGGCCGTCGCCTCGAGGCCGCGGTCCTGGGCATGCGGGCCGCCGGCCTGGAAGGCCATGGCGAACCCTTGGCCGGTGGTGTGCATCACCGCGTTCGCGATCTCGAAGCTGCGCCTGTTCAGCCGGTGCAGGATCTCCAGGCAGGCGCCGACGCGCGCCTCGATCGAGGCCGAGGCCCACGCTGCCTGCGCCGCTTCCGCCGCGGCGACGAGCTGAGCGACGGTCGCCTGCGGATAGGTGATGCCGAGGGGAAAGCCGTAGGGCGACTCCTCCGCGCCGGCCCAGGCGCCGCTGCCCGGCTGGTCGAGCGCGAAGCGCTGGCCGAGCATCGCCTTGAAAGCGGCTGCCCCCTCGTCCTTCGCCGTCTCGCCGTAGCTCTTGCCGCTCGGCACCTCGGGATAGGCCGACCAATAGGCGCGGCTCGCTGCCGCGGCGAGGGCAGCCTCCAGCGTCGCCTTGTGCTGCTCGAACAGCCGGCTCATGCCCATCCTCCCGCCCGGGGGAAGCGGCCCCTGCGGCCGCTGCGCCTTCCCGTGCTATCCGACTGCGGCGGTTGACATTCCGGCCGTCCGCGGAAAGTAATCGGCAACGATCTTCGATGGCAGGCGGAGCGATTGCAAGACAGGTTTCGCCGGCCCATGCAGGTCGATGCGCGCGGCAAGACGCGCACGGGCCGAGGCGCCGGCCCTTGGGAGGAGAGATGACCGAGCAGACGATCGCCGTCGCCGCGCGCGACGGTTGGGTCGAGATCACGCTGAACCGCCCGGACAAGCTCAACGCGTTCAACGCGGCCATGCATGGCGCGCTGCGCGCGGCGCTCGACGACGCCGCGCGGACGGGTGCCCGCGCCGTGCTGCTGACCGGCGCCGGCCGCGGCTTCAGCGCCGGCCAGGATCTCAGCGACCGCACCTTCGCTTCGGGCGAGGCGCCCGATCTCGGCACCACCCTCGACACGCTCTACAATCCGCTGGTGCGGCAGATCCGCGCACTGCCCTGCCCCGTCGTCTGCGCGGTCAACGGCGTCGCGGCCGGAGCCGGCGCCAACGTGGCGCTCGCCTGCGATATCGTGCTCGCCGCGCGCTCGGCCAAGTTCATCCAGGCCTTCGCCAAGATCGGCCTGGTGCCGGATAGCGGCGGCACCTTCTCGCTGCCGCGCCTGGTCGGCGAGGCGCGCGCCAAGGGCCTGGCGCTTCTCGCCGAGCCGCTGCCGGCGGAGACGGCCGCCGCCTGGGGCCTCATCTGGAAAGCGATCGATGACGACAAGCTGATGGCCGAGGCCCGCGCGCTGGCCGCCCAGCTCGCCGCGGGGCCGACCAAGGGGCTGGCGCTGACGAAGCGCGCGATCCAGGCGGCGGCGGTCAACGACATCGACCGCCAGCTCGACCTCGAGCGCGACCTGCAGCGCGAGGCCGGGCGCAGCGCCGACTACCGCGAAGGCGTGCAGGCCTTCCTGGAGAAGCGCGTGCCGCGCTTCCAGGGGCGCTAGCGCAATGGCCGGCAGTGACGCAGCCGCGTCGCCGCAAGAGATCGCGCGGCGCGTCGCCGACGCGATGTGGGCGGACGACCGCGCCAGCCAGGCGCTGGGCATGCGCATCGACGCCGTCGG
>JAEULF010000012.1 GCA_016793965.1 Alphaproteobacteria bacterium
CTTCTCCCTCCTGGCGACCGACGGCGCGGCGCGGCGCGGCCGCATCGAGACGGCGCACGGGCCGATCGACACGCCGGCCTTCATGCCCGTCGGCACGGCCGGCACCGTCAAGGGCATGACGCCGCAGATGGTGGCGGAGACCGGCGCCCAGATCGTGCTGGGCAACACCTACCACCTGATGCTGCGCCCGGGCGCCGAGCGCGTCGCCGGGCTCGGCGGGCTGCACCGCTTCATGGCCTGGCCGGGCCCGATCCTGACCGATTCCGGCGGCTTCCAGGTGATGTCGCTGGCCGGGCTGCGGCGCATGGGCGAGGAAGGCGTCGAGTTCCGCTCGCATCTCGACGGTGCCCGCCACATGCTGAGCCCGGAGCGCTCGACCGCGATCCAGGACCTGCTGGACGCCACGATCACCATGGCCTTCGACGAGTGCACGCCGTTCCCGGCGACGGCCGAGGAGGCGCGCCGCTCGATGGAGCTGTCGATGCGCTGGGCGCGGCGCTCGCGCGACGCCTTCCGCGCGCGGCCGGGATACGGCCAGTTCGGCATCGTTCAGGGCAGCGTCTATCCCGAGCTGCGCCAGGAGAGCGTCGCGGCGCTGCTGGCGATCGGCTTCGAGGGTTATGCCGTCGGCGGCCTCGCCATCGGCGAGGGCCAGGCGACGACTTTCCGCGTCCTGGATGCGACGGCGCCGCTGCTGCCGGCCGATCGGCCGCGCTACCTGATGGGCGTCGGCAAGCCGGCCGACCTGGTGGGCGCCGTCGCCCGCGGCATCGACATGTTCGATTGCGTCCTGCCGACGCGCTCCGGACGCACCGGCCAGGCCTTCACCCGGTCGGGCTCGCTCAACATGCGCAACGCTCGCTTCCAGGAGGACGAGCGGCCGCTCGACCCGGACTGCCGCTGCCCGACCTGCGCGACGCACACCCGCGCCTACATCAACCACCTCGTCAAGGCGGGCGAGATGCTCGGGCCGATCCTGCTGACCCGGCACAATCTGCACTACTATCAGGACCTGATGCGGGACATGCGCGCGGCCATCGAGGGCCGTCGCTTCGCCGCCTTCACCGAGGAGTTCCAGCGTGCCCAAGCGAGCCGCGACGGCGGGGACGAGAACGAGGCGGACAGCGCGCAGGCCGAAACGGGCTGAGGCCCCGGCGCAGGCGGGCGCGGCCGGCCTCACGCAACTGGGGCGACCGACCGCCCTGCCGGCGTCGCCGGATGCCGCCGTCCTGGAGACCGTGCCGAACCCGCATCGCGGCACAGCCTACGTGGTGCGCTTCACCGCACCGGAATTCACTTCGCTCTGCCCGATGACCGGCCAGCCGGATTTCGCGCACCTGGTCATCGACTACCTGCCTGACCGCGCCATCGTGGAGTCGAAGTCCCTCAAGCTGTACCTGGCGTCGTTCCGCAACCACGGCGCGTTCCACGAGGACTGCACCGTGGCGATCGCCAAGCGCCTCGTCGCCGCGATGCGCCCGCGCTGGCTCCGGATCGGCGGCTACTGGTACCCGCGCGGCGGCATGCCGATCGACGTCTTCTACCAGACAGGGCCGGTCCCCGACGGGCTGTGGCTGCCCGAGCAGGGCGTCGCTCCCTATCGCGGGCGCGGCTGAGGCCTGCGTGGACGACGCGCGGGCCGCTATCCGCGACAAGGCGCTGGCGCTCGGTCTCGACGCCGTCGGCTTCGCCGCTGCCGCGCAAGGCGACGCCGCAAAGGAGCGGCTGCTGCAATTCCTCGCCGCCGGCCGGCATGGCGACATGGGCTGGATGGCCGACACCGCCGACCGCCGCGGCCGGCCGCATGACCTCTGGCCGGCGGCGCGCTCGATCGTCGTCGTCGGGCTCAACTACGGACCGGAGGAAGATCCGCTCGCGACGCTCGACCGGCGCGACAGCGCGACGATCTCCGTCTATGCGCGCAACCGCGACTACCACGACGTCCTGAAGAAGAAGCTTCGGCCCCTGACGCGCTGGATCTGCGAGACCTGGGGCGTCGACGCCAAGCTGTTCGTCGATACCGCTCCGGTCATGGAGAAACCCCTCGCCCAGGCCGCCGGGCTCGGCTGGCAGGGCAAGCACACCAACCTGGTGTCGCAGTCGTTCGGTTCCTGGCTCTTCCTCGGCGCCGTCTTCACGACGCTCGACCTCGCCCCGGACGTGCCGACGCCGGACGCATGCGGGAGCTGCCGCGCCTGCCTCGACGCCTGCCCCACCGCGGCCTTTCCCGCGCCCTACCAGCTCGACGCGCGGCGCTGCATCTCCTACCTGACGATCGAGCATAGGGGCCCGATCCCGCGCGACCTGCGCCCGCTGCTGGGCAACCGCATCTATGGCTGCGACGACTGCCTGGCGGCCTGCCCCTGGAACAAGTTCGCGCAAGCGGCGCGGGAGGCCGATCTCGTCGCGCGGCCGGCGTTGTCCGCGCCAGACCTCGCCATGCTGGCCGGTCTGGACGACGCGTCCTTCCGCCGCCTGTTCGCCGGATCGCCGGTCAAGCGCATCGGGCGCGGCCGATTCTTGCGCAACGTGATCCTTGCCATCGCCAATAGCGGCAACCGCGCGCTTGTCGGCGCGGTCCTGGCCCGGCTCGACGACGCGCATCCGCTGGTCCGCGGCGCGGCGGCATGGGCCCTCTCCCGTCTCGACCCCGCGCGCTTCGCCGTCGAGCGCTCCGTCCGTCTGGCGGCTGAGGCAGACGGAGAGACGCGCGCCGAATGGGAGGGAACAACGGCATGATTGAACACTGGCGCCCGCTGGTTCATCTTCGGGCATCCGGGGACATGGCAGCGGGCGCAGACCTGCGACAAATCGCTCCGGCCGGAGGAGCGCGGTCCAGGCGAGTCGACCTGACCTCGCAACCGATAAGGACGGATTCCGCATGACCGACGCCGCCGTCATCAATACGCGCTTGCGCATCGAGGGGTTCGTCTTCCTCGCCCTGTTCGCCCTCTCTGTTCCCGCCGCCAATTGGATCATCGGGAACCTCGGCACGACCTGCATCAAGGACGGCCCGTGCCTCGTGCCCGTGGCACCCGGACTGATGGCGCCGAGCTCGGTGATGATCATCGGGCTTGCCTTCGTGCTGCGCGACATGATTCAGCGGCGCCTCGGCGCCTCCTGGGCGCTCGTCGCCATCGGCATCGGCGGCGCGCTTTCCGGGCTGGTGGCGCCCAAGGCGCTCGTGGTTGCTTCGGTCACGGCGTTCCTGCTGTCCGAGCTGGCCGACTTCGCCGTCTACACGCCGCTGCAGAAGAAGGGTCTCGTCCTCGCGGTGTTCGCGTCGAGCATCGTCGGGCTGGTGGTGGACAGCCTGATCTTCCTGCAACTTGCCTTCGGCAGCCTCGACCATCTGCTCGGCCAGGTCGTCGGAAAGGCGTGGATGGTCGTCCTCGCGCTGCCTTTCGTGCGCTGGCTGCGCGAGCGCGACCGGCGCCTCGGGATCGCCTGACGGGAGACGAACGCCATGTCAGCGCTGACCGCCGACGAAGTGGAGGCGTACCGGACCGAGGGCTATGTCGTGCCCCGGCTCAGGCTGCCGGCAGCGCTGGTCGACCAGCTGCGCTCGACCATGGAGCGTCTGATCGCCGAGAACCCGGGGATCCGGCCGGAGCGCCTGGTCAGCGCCCATATCGACGGCCAAGGCTCGGGCGGCAAGAACGCGGAGGGCGTGCGCGGCAGCGCCGCCTTCCTCGACCTGGCACGCGACCGGACGATCGTCGACGCGGTGGCGCAGCTGATCGGCGAGGACGTGATCCTCTGGGGCTGCCAGATCTTCTGCAAGCCGGGCGGCGACGGCATGGAGGTCCCCTGGCACCAGGACGGCCACTACTGGCCGATCCGTCCGCTCGCCACCTGCACGGCCTGGGTGGCGCTCGACCCGTCGACCCGCGCCAACGGGTGCCTGCGCGTCATCCCCGGTTCGCATCGGCCGTCGCGACTCTACGATCACATGAAGGAGGATCGCACCGACCTCGTGCTGAACCAGCGCCTGCTGGACGGGCAGTTCGACCCGGCGATGGCGGTCGATCTGGAGCTTGAGCCCGGGCAGATGTCGCTGCACGACGTCTACATGATCCACGGCTCGGCGCCGAACCGCTCGCCGCAGCGCCGCGCCGGCGTCGCTATCCGCTATATGCCCGGCACGTCCGTTTTCGAGCGCGGCCTGATGAAGCCGGGCGCCCAGAGCGGCTACACGGTCGATTTCTCGACCCGCCCCCTCTGGTTGCTCAAGGGCCGCGACCGAACGGGCCGCAACGACTTCTCCGTCGGGCACGCGCGCGCCGCAGCGGAGTGAATGCCCTCCAAGCGCGACCGTCGGCGGACGCGCCGTACTTGCCAGGATCCAGCTAGACGCGAGCACGATCTTGCCGGCGACCGAAGTGACAGACCCTGCCGCCGAGGAGGAGGCGCGCGTTCCGACCTCCGTCATCCTCCAGGAGCTGCTCCGCGACGCGCCGGGCGACCGCATCACGCTGGAGTGGTTGCTCGGCCGCCTCGGAGAGCGGTCATTCGGCATCGTGCTGCTGCTGATCGCGCTCGTCGGCCTGGTGCCTGGCGTGTCCGCGGTCGCCGGCATCCTGCTCGCCCTGCCGGCGGCTCAGATGCTGCGCGCCCATCAAGGCCCCGTCCTGCCGCGCTGGATTGCCGCCCGCGGCCTCCCCACCTGCGGCCTCGCGCGCCTGATCGAGCGCACCGTGCCCGTGATGCGGCGCCTGGAACGGATCGTCCGCCCGCGATGGGTGACGCCGTTCGAGGCGACCAAGCGCGTGCTCGGCCTCGTCATCCTGCTCCTGTCGGCGACGCTCCTGGCGCCGATTCCCTTCAGCCAGTTCATCCCGATCTTCGTGATCATGCTGCTCGCATTCGCCTTCCTGGAGCGGGACGGCATTCTCCTGTGCATCGCCCTCTTGGGCGCCGCGCTGTCCTTCGCGCTCACGGTGGCGGCCGTCTGGGGGACCGTGGAGATCGGGCTCCTTCTCTAGAGCACGTTACGGCCGACGCTTTCAGTCAGCCTCAGCGTGCGCTGGGCGGCGAGCAAGGCAAGGCTCGCCGCTCTCGGGCGAACCTATCCCTTCGGCACCGACGGGCCCGTCGCCTTCGGCGTGTCCGGCTGCTGCGCCCATTCGTGCCAGGAGCCGTCATAGACGCGCCAGCGGTCCTTCCCCATCCGGTGCAGCGACAGCGCCAGCATGCAGGCGGTGACGCCGGAGCCGCAGGTAGCGATGACCGGCTTGTCGACGTCGATGCCCGCGGCGGCGAACGCCCGGGAAAGCTGGTCGAGCGGCAAGTAGGCGCGCGTCCTCGAGTCCTGCAGCGTGCTCCAGGGGATGTTGCGCGATCCGGGAATGTGGCCACCGGGGATGCCTGGATAGCCGGAGGGCTGCTCGGCAGTGAAGCGCTGCGCCGTGCGCGCATCGACGAGCTGGGCGCTCCTCGTCCGTGCGGCCGCCCTGACGTCGTCGAGCCCGGCCAGGAGGTCGGGGCGCAGTCGCGCCGAGAACTTGCGCGGAGCGTGACGCGCGGGCCCGGCCGCCACCGGCCGCGCCTCGGACTTCCAAAGGCCCCAGCCGCCGTCGAGGATGCGCACGTCATCGTGACCCATGATCCGGAACATCCACCACACGCGCGCGGAGACATAGCTCGAGTCGTAGATCACGACCGGCGTGTCGTTGGCGATGCCGAGAGCGCCCACCTTGGCGGCGAACTCGTCGGGCCCCGGCAGCATGTTGGCGAAAGGCGACGCCTTGTCGCGGATGTCGTCGAGGTCGAAGAAGGCGGCGCCTGGAATGTGCGCCGCCTCGAACTCCGCCCGCGCGTCCCGCGCCTGCTCCGGCAGGTACCAGGAGCAGTCCAGGATTCGCAAGCTGGGGTCGCCGAGGCGCTCGGCGAGCCAGGTGGTGCCG
>JAEULF010000034.1 GCA_016793965.1 Alphaproteobacteria bacterium
GCCGTGACCGAGGGCACCGACGCCCAGGCCGAGGTGACGGTGCGGCTCGACGAGAAGGGCAAGAGCGTCAATGGCCAGGGCGCCGACGTCGACACCCTCGTCGCCTCGGTGCGCGCCTACATCCACGCGCTCAACAAGCTCGTGGTGAAGCGCGAGCGCGCGGCGCCGGCGGCCATGTCGGCCTGACGAGACCTTGGCACCCGGCCCGGCGCGCAGCGCCGCCGGGCCGGGCGCTTCATCCTCCCAGGAGCAGCCAGAGCGCGCCGGCGGCGAGCACGCCCGCCTGCGCGACGAGGATCGGCGATGCGCGCAGCGCCAGCGCGCGCCCGCCGATCGCGCCGGCGATCCCGGCCTTGACCAGCGTGTCCATGCCGGCCGCTGCCAGGATGGCAGCGGCGGCAGTCGCCAGCGGCAGGCCGGTGCCGACCATCTGCGCGGTCGCCACCGTGATGGCGTCGACCTCGGCTGAGCCGGACAGGGCCGCCATCCCCACGTATCCGGCGTCGCCCCAGCGGGCGCCGACCGCCCGGGCCGCGACCTGCGCGACGGCGAGCAGGAGCGCGAAGCGCATCGCCAGGCCGATCTCGAACGGATTGCCGACGTCGGCGGTGACATCCGCCGCGCCGCCGGCGGCGCGGCGCGACCAGGCCAGCGGCGCCGCGCTCACCAGGGCAGCCGCCGCGAGGGGGAGCGCCAGCGGCGCCAGCAGGTCCGGCTGGACCGCGCCCACGATCAGCGCGATGCGCACGAGCATGACGGCGGCGGCCAGCATGGTGCCGATGGTCAGCACCGGCCAAGCCGTCGGGCAGGCGCGCGCATGGCGCGCCATCGCCAGAGTCACCGCGGTCGAGGACGAGAGACCGCCGAGCGCGCACGTCAGCAGCACTCCCGTCGTCGTGCCGAAGGCGCGCATCGCAACGAAGCCCAGGAGCGACAGGCCGGCGATCGCAACGACGAACAGCCAGATCTCGAAGGGATTGAGGGCGGCATAGGGGCCGTAGCCGCGATCGGGCAGGATCGGCAGCACGACGACGGAGATCAGCAGCAGCTTGAGCGCCGCCATGAGCTCCGCCTCGGTGACCCGCTGCAGCGTCCGGTGTAGCAGCGGCTTCAGGCCGAGCAGCAGGGTCGCGACCACGGCGGCGGCGCCGGCCGCCGCGAGCTCGCCGGCCCCGGCGAGCGCGCCGAGGGCGAAAGCCAGCACGCCCGACACGGCGGAGGTGAGCGACAGGTCGTCGCTCCGGCTGGCGCCGCGCAGATGGCCGAGGATCATCAGCGCGACGATGCCGGCGACAGCGAAGCCGAGCACGCTGCCGTCGACGCGCTGCGCGAGAATCGCCGTCACGCCGCCAGCCAGGCCGAGCAGCGCGAAGGTTCGGATGCCTGCGGCGCGCGAGCCCTCCGGCTCGTCGCGCTTTTGCCAGCCGCGCTCGGCGCCGATCAGCAACCCGATCGCGAGCGCGGCGGCGAGACGCTCGAACAGCTCTGCGGTCGCCATGCGCCTGCGCTTCCCGTCGGTGTCCGATCCGCCATCTTGGCCCGACGCTCAAGCCTCGCGGCCATGATCGAGATCAACCGGACGGACGTGTCGAAAGCCTGGCGAAGGTCCCGATGCGCGACCGTGTCATGTGCGCCACAGAGAGGTGTGCACACCCAGCATTCTCCGGGTTGCGCAGGCCCTGGTTTGGGCTTAAGGGATGCCCACGCTCTGCACCGCAGCCCTGTTGCACGACAGCCTTTCGGGGCTGGGCGGACTGCTCCGGAAGGGCAGCAGCGCGCGACCCGACGCAACTGCATCGCGACTTGGCATCCCTGCGAGGCTTTGATGTTCTCCCGACTGATGGGCTGGCTTTCCGCCGACATGGCGATCGATCTCGGAACCGCCAACACGCTGGTCTATGTCCGCGGCCGCGGCGTGGTGCTGAACGAGCCGTCGGTGGTCGCCATCGCGGAGATCAAGGGCAAGAAGCAGGTGCTCGCCGTCGGCGACGAGGCGAAGCTGATGCTCGGCCGCACGCCGGGCAACATCCAGGCGATCCGGCCGCTTCGCGACGGCGTGATCGCCGATTTCGACGTCGCCGAGCACATGATCAAGCACTTCATCCGCAAGGTGCACGCGAGGAACAGCTTCGCCAGCCCGCAGGTCATCATCTGCGTGCCGTCGGGCTCGACCGCCGTCGAGCGCCGCGCCATCCAGGAATCGGCCGAGCTGGCCGGCGCTCGCCGCGTGTTCCTGATCGAGGAGCCGATGGCCGCGGCGATCGGCGCCGGGCTGCCGGTGACCGAGCCGACGGGCTCCATGGTGGTCGATATCGGCGGCGGCACCACCGAGGTCGCCGTCCTGTCGCTGGGCGGCATCGTCTACTCGCGCTCGGTGCGCGTCGGCGGCGACAAGATGGACGAGGCGATCATCGCCTATATCCGCCGTACCCATAACCTGCTGATCGGCGAGTCGACCGCCGAGCGCATCAAGAAAGAGGTCGGCTCGGCCTGCCCGCCCGACGAGGGCGAGGGCCGCGTCATGGAGGTCAAGGGCCGCGACCTGATGAACGGCGTGCCGAAGGAGCTGATCATCAGCGAGCGGCAGATGGCCGAGGCGCTCGCCGAGCCGGTCGGTGCCATCGTCGAGGCGGTCAAGGTCGCGCTCGAGCACACCGCGCCCGAGCTCGCCGCCGACATCGTCGACAAGGGCATCGTGCTCACCGGCGGCGGCGCGCTGCTGTCGAACCTCGACTACGTGCTGCGCCACGCGACCGGGCTTCCCGTCTCGATCGCCGACGACCCGCTGTCCTGCGTGGCGCTCGGCACCGGGCGTTGCCTGGAGGAGATGAAGACGCTCAGGAACGTCCTCATCAACATGTACTGAGGAGCCGCAAGCCGGCCCCTCCGAATCCCGACCCGCCTGAGCCCTGGGGAGCGCCGGCGTGCTGGCCAAGGATCGCGGCAAGTCGATGAGCCGGCTGACGAAGCCCCTGGCGCCCCTGGCGCAGAGGTTCGCCTTCCTGTCCCTGGTCTTCGTCGCCTTCGGCATCATGATGGTCGGCAAGGCCGATATCGTGGTGATCGAGCGCGCACGCGGCATCGTCAACGACATGGTCGGGCCGCTGGTCGACCTGGCCGGCGCGCCGTCCCGAATCGTCGCGCGCACCATCGACGGCGTGGACACCTGGAACGCGCTGGTCGCCGAGAACGCCCGCCTGCGCGCTGAGAACGAGCAGATGCGGCAGAAGGACTACGCCTTCGAGACGTTGCGGCAGGAGAACGCGCTGCTGCGCCGCCTGCTCAACTTCACGCCGGAGGCCGTTGTCAGCTTCGTCTCCGCCCGCGTCATCGCCGACCAGGGCGGCAGCTTCGTGCGCAACCTGCTGATCAACGCCGGGTCGCGCCAGGGCGTGACGCGCGGCCAGGTCGTCGTCAGCGAGCGCGGCCTGGTCGGCCGCATCGTCGAGGTCGGCGCCTGGACGTCGCGCGTCCTGCTGACGACCGACCTCAACTCGCGCATCCCCGTCGTCGTCGAGAGCAGCCGCTGGCGCGCCGTGCTGGCCGGCGACAACTCGGACGAGCCGCGCCTGCTCTACCTCTCCGACAACGCCCGCGTCGCGGTGGGCGACCGGATCGTGACCTCCGGCCACGGCGGCGGCTTCCCGCCCGGCATGCCCGTCGGGATCATCGCCAGCGTGACGCAGGGCGGGGCGGTGCGCGTGCGGCCGCACGAGGAGTTCCAGCGCCTGGAGTTCGTGCGCGTGGTCAGCTTCGCGCTCGACGCCGCGCGCGTCATTCCCGGCAGCGAGGCGAACGAGCCGCTGGTCGAGAGCGTCGAGCAGCCGCGCGCCGAGCCTGCGCCGGCGCTCGCGCCGGCGCCCGGCCTCAGCCGGCGCTGAGCCGCTCACCGCCCCGCGGCGCCGCTCGTGAAGCACGGCTTCTTCCATCGCCTGGACGTCTATGGCCGGCGCGCGACGCCCGCCCTGACCTTCCTGCTGCTGCTCCTGGTCGGCCTCCTTCCCGTGCCGATCGCCGGCCTGCCGGCCATCGCGCCGCTCTTCACCCTCATCGCGGTCTACTACTGGTCGATCTACCGGCCCGAGTACATGCCGCCCTGGCTGGTGCTGGCGCTCGGCTTGATCGAGGACCTGTCGAGCGGCAGCGCGCTGGGGCTGTCAGCGACGACGCTGCTCCTCGTGCACCTGGGGGTGGCGGCGCAGCGGCGCTTCTTCATCTCGCGCCCCTTCGTCGCTGCCTGGTGGGGCTTCATCCTGGTCGGCGCGCTCGCGGCGATCGGGCGCTGGCTGCTGCTCGGCGCCCTGACCGGCAACTACGTGGCCCTGCACCTCGCCGCCTTCCAGTACGCCTTGACACTGGCGCTCTGCCCCTGCATTGCCTGGCTGCTCGCCCAGGCGCAGCGGCACCTGCTCAAGCCCGTCGATGAGTGATAGGCTGCGCGCCGCCATGACGCCGTCCGTGCCGACCCGAGCGGCGACCATCGAGGCTGCCAGACGATGGCGATGAAGCGCGACACGACCGAGCAAGACCGCTTCAAGCTGTTCACGCGCCGCGCCGCCGTGATCGGCGGCATCAAGGGCGTGCTGCTCACGGCGCTCCTCGGCCGCCTCTACTACCTGCAGGTCGTCGAGGCCGACCGCTTCACGACGCTCGCCGACGAGAATCGCATCAACTTCCGGCTGCTGCCGCCGCCGCGCGGGCCCATCCTCGACCGCTTTGGCCGCCCGCTCGCGGTCAACCGCAAGAACTACCGCGTCGTCATCGTGCGCGAGCAGGCCAAGGACCCCGAGGAGGTGCTCGACCGGCTGAGCACGATCCTGCCGCTGACCGACCGCGAGCGGAAGCGCATCACACGCGAGATGGCGAAGAAGCGCAGCTTCATGCCGGTCACGGTGCGCGAGAACCTGACCTGGGACCAGGTGGCGCAGATCGAGGTCAACTCGCTCGACCTGCCCGGCGTCTCGATCGACGTCGGCCTCACCCGCTTCTACCCCGTCGGCGAGGACGTCGCGCACTTCCTGGGATACGTCGCGGCCGTGTCCGAGGCCGAGCTGACGGGCGACCCGCTGCTCGAGCTGCCGGGCTTCCGCATCGGCAAGGCTGGCATCGAGCGCACCTACGACCTGGCGCTGCGCGGGAAGGCCGGGTCGAGCCAGGTCGAGGTCAACGCCTTCGGCCGCGTCATCCAGGAGCTCGAGCGCGACGACGGGCTGCGCGGCCAGGAGGTGCAGCTCACCATCGACATCGACCTGCAGAGCGTCGCCATGAAGCGCATGGCGGAGGAGCGCAGCGCATCCTGCGTCGTCATGGACGTGCAGACGGGCGACGTCGTGGTCATGGCGTCGGTGCCGAGCTTCGACCCGAACGCCTTCGCGCGCGGCCTCGCCTACCGCGAGTGGCAGGCCCTGATGTCGAACCCGCTGGCGCCGATGCAGAACAAGTCGACCAACGGGCTGTATCATCCGGGGTCGGTCTTCAAGATGGTCGTGGCGCACGCCCTGCTCGACGCCGGCCAGGACCCGCGCGAGCGCGTCTACTGCCCCGGCCACTACGACGTCGGCGAGGACCGCTTCCACTGCTGGAAGCGGCACGGCCACGGCCACATGAACATGACCGACGCGCTGGTGCAGTCCTGCGACGTGTACTTCTACGAGATGGCGCTGCGCATCGGCATCGACCGGATCTCCGCGATGGCGAACCGCTTCGCGCTCGGCGGGCGCACGGGCGTCGACCTGCCCGGCGAGGCGGACGGGATCATCCCGAACCGGCAGTGGAAGATCCAGACCTTCGGCAAGGACAAGGGCTGGCGGCGCGGCGAGACGGTGCATGCCGGCATCGGCCAGGGCTACATGCTGACGACGCCGGTGCAGCTCTGCGCCATGGTGGCGCGCATGGCCAACGGCGGCCAGGCCATCGTGCCGCACCTGGCGACCAAGCAGTACAGCCCGGAAGGGACGGCGCCGCGGCCCTACGCCGAGTGGCCGAGCATCGGGCTCAAGCCCGAGCACCTGAAGCTCGTCAAGGACGCCATGGACGGCGTCGTCAACAACGCAGAAGGCACGGCCTTCAAGGCGAAGCTCGTCGGGCTCGACGCGCGGATGGGCGGCAAGACGGGCACCGCGCAGGTCCGCCGCATCACCATGGCCGAGCGCGAGAAGGGCGTGAAGAAGAACGAGGACCTGCCCTGGGAAGAGCGCGACCACGCGCTCTTCGTCGGCTACGCGCCGACCGACGCGCCGCGCTACGCCATCGCCGTGGTGGTCGAGCACGGCGGCGGCGGCGGCGCGATCGCGGCGCCGATGGCGCGCGACATCATGACGGCGGTGCTGAAGCGCGACCCCGCGCGCGACCCCGGCGCGCGCAACCTCGCCGCCATGCCGCAGCGCCAGCGCTAGGGCGGGCCAGCGCTAGGGCGGGCCAGCGCTAGGGCGGAAAGGCGGCGGAACGAAAGAGGGAAGCGGCGTCGGGATCGGCCCGACGCCCGTCGGCTTGAGCCAGAGCACGAGGCAGCGAGGCCAGGGCATGTCCACCTACGAGCTCTATGTCGTCGACCAGACGAAGTACTCCTTCGCCGACAAGGTCCGCGCCTTCCCTTACGGCATCCTGCTGCTGCTCGCCGCCGTCGCCTGCGTCGGCATCGCCATGCTCTACGCCGCGGCGGGGGGCAACTGGGACCCCTGGGCATCGCGCCAGGCCACGCGCTTCGGCATCGGCGTCGGGGTGATGATCTGCGTGGCGCTGATCGACATCAAGCTGTGGCTCAAGTATGCCTACGTCGCTTACGGGATCTCGATCGCGATGCTGGTCGCGGTCGAGCTGTTCGGCACGGTCGGCAAGGGCGCCCAGCGCTGGCTCGACCTCGGCCTCATGCAGTTCCAGCCCTCCGAGCTGGTGAAGCTGATGGTGGTCCTGGTGCTGGCCCGCGTCTTCCACTCCGGCTCGACCGAGGACGTCGGCAAGGTGTCGTTCCTGCTTTGGCCCATGGCGCTGATCGCGCTGCCGGCCGCGCTGATCCTTCGCCAGCCCGACCTCGGCACCACCATCCTGATGCTGATGGTGGCGGCCTCCGTGCTGTTCCTCGGCGGCGTGCGGCTGTGGAAGTTCATCCTGGCCGGGGTCAGCGCCATCGCCGCCGTCCCTGTCGCCTGGCACTTCCTGCGCGACTACCAGAAGAACCGCGTCTACACCTTCCTCGACCCGGAGAGCGACCCGCTCGGCGCCGGCTACCACATCATCCAGTCGAAGATCGCGCTGGGCTCGGGCGGGCTGTTCGGCAAAGGCTTCATGAACGGCTCGCAGAGCCACCTGCAGTTCCTGCCGGAGAAGCAGACCGACTTCATCTTCACGATGCTGGCGGAGGAATGGGGCCTGGTCGGCGCCGTCGGCCTCATCGCGCTCTACGTCATCCTGATCGGCTACGGCTTCTACGTGGCGCTCGCCAGCCGCAGCCATTTCGGCCGGCTGCTGGCGCTGGGGTGCACCGTCAACTTCTTCCTCTACGTCTTCGTCAACATCGCCATGGTGATCGGCCTGATCCCGGTGAAGGGCGCTCCCTTGCCGCTGGTCTCCTGGGGCGGCTCGGCCCAGCTCACCGTGCTCATAGGCTACGGCCTGATCTTCTGCGTCTCGATCCACCGCGAGGTGAAGATATCGCGGAACATGATGGGGATGGAGGCGTAGCGGGGAGACGCGGGCGCCATTGGCGCGATGTCGCCGATCTGCCCGGCACGCGGGGTCGCGTCGGAAAAGGCCCTGCGGCGTCAGGTCGAGGAACGACCACGATGAAGATCACGGCGATCCGGGCAACACCGGTCAACATCCCGCTGGAAGCGCCGTACCTCTGGTCCTATGGCGCGCTCGGCGGCTTCTCGAAGACCATCGTCGAGGTCGAGACGGATGCCGGCATCGCCGGCCTGGGCGAGGGGCCCTCGCCCGCCAACGTGGCCACGATCGAGCGGTCCTTCGCGCCGAAGCTCCTCGGCCGCGACCCCGTGGACATCCAGGGCTGCGAGGAAGCGTGCCTGCCCAGCTGGCGCGGCATCGGCACCGACATCGACTTCGCCGCGGTGCGCGCCTTCGGCGCGGTCGAGATGGCGCTGTGGGACATCCGCGGCAAAGCGTGGAGCCAGCCGCTCTACCAGCTCCTCGGCGGAGCGCACAGGAAGCGGATCGCCTTCGCCGACTACTTCGGCTTTCGCGAGCGCCGCGGGAGCGTCGGCGGCGAGGCGACGCCCGAGGCGGTCGCCGACTACTGCCTGCGGCTGCACGAGGAGCACGGCACGACCTGCTTCGAGGGCAAGGTCGCGACGGCCGATCCGGCCCCGTCGATCCGCATGCTGGAGCTGCTGCGCAAGCGTCTCGGGCCCATGGCCGTGCTGCGCATCGACTCCAACAAGGCCTATTCGCTCGCCGCCGCGCGACGCATCGCCCAGGCGATCGAGCCCTTGGGCATCGCCTGCTGGGAGGACCCGGTCGCCAGCCTCGAGGACATGGCGCGGCTGCGCCAGCACACGGCGATCCCGTTCTCGGTGCATACGCCTGACTTCAGGCGCGCCGTGTCGCTCGGCGTGCCCGACGCCTTCTGCACCGACGTCAACGTGCATGGCGGCATCGGGCGCACGGTGCGCTTCGTCGCCGCATGCGAGCAGGTGGGGATCGACTTCTGGTGCTACTCCGGCGACTCGGGCGTCGCCAGCGCGGCGTACCTGCACCTGGCGGCAGCGCTGCCGCATATCCGCGAGCCGAGCCAGTCGCTCTTTCGCATGCAACCGCTGGACGTGATCGAGGAAGGTCCCTTCCGGCCGCGCGCCAACATGCTGACCGTGCCGGAGGGGCCGGGCCTGGGCGTGACCTTGGCGCGCGACAAGCTCGCGCACTGCCACAGGCTGTTCCTGGAGGAAGGGCCGTACGACAAGTACCGCGACCCCGACCGGCCCGGCGTCTTCCGCCGGCTGCCGCTGGCGTGACCAAGGCTCCACCGCTGTCCGCTGGCGCCCTGATCTCCGGTGTCGCCCGCTCATCGAGACGCGCGGAGATCAACCCTGCGCGTCGCTTCCGTGGCCAGGGGGAGTTGATGTCATCGTGCGCGCATCGCTTTGGCGATCCGTCACGCCGTCACCGGATCGGCCGAAGGATGATGTCCCTGAGAGTCCTGTTCCGGATTGCCGGCCGGCCCTAGGCCAAGGGCGGGCAGCCCTTCACTCTCGCAAGGTTGCGCAAGGTGTCGCGGCGGCCCGGGGCGCGCTGCAGCAGATCCTTTTCGCTCTCGTGGGTACGGACAGCCAGGGCCGGCAACAGGAAGAACGACGACAAGTAGAGCGCCGCCTGGTTCCCGACCCGGGCGGACTTGATCGCCGATTCCGCGACCGTCATGTCATGCATGATCTTGCCATCCTCGTCCGCGACCTGCTGGCAGCTCATGGCCCGGTCTGGCGCCGAGAACTCGTCGATCGAGAGCGCCCGCGTCCGGTTGACGCTCGTCGTGTCAGGCGGCAGCGAAGGCGCCGACGTGGAGCATCCCTGGGCCGCCAGCGCGAACGCCACGGCTAGCAGCGTGAGCTTGACCGGCGCGCGGTCACTGGACGAAGCGGACCGCACGCCCCTTGCCCTCCAGCGAGCCCCAGCTGAACAGGGTGATCCCCGGCGCGCCAAAGCGCGCCAGCACGACCGCATCGGCGCCGAGCTCAGCCGCCTTCTCGCGCAGCTTCGCTTCCACCATGCTGCGGTCGGGCTCCCCGGCGAACATGTTGTTCTTCGAGACAGACGCCGTGATGTCGCCGATCGTGACATAGCGGCGGTCCGTGATGTCGCTCTCCGTCACGACGATGGTCGCCGGATTCTTGGCAGCGGCTCCGGCGGCGGGTTTCGGGGCGCCGGGCGCCAACTCGACGTCGGAAGACGAGCGATGACCGCATGCGACCAGGACCATCGCGGCTAGCGCCAGCACCAAGACTTGCCATCGCATCAAAACTGCCTCCTGTTTCGAATCTTGGCGCTGTTCTATCAACGATCGCAGGGCCGCCACTTCCCTCGCCGCAGGCGCAATCTGTCGCACGATCCCTCTCAATGCAAGGCGTGCGTGAACGCGAGGAATTGGCGAAGTGAGAGAGCACCGCATTCTTGGAAACCCTAGAGCGGGATTGCTCGGGGCAGCAACGACGTTCACGACCGTCGATCGCCGCGACAGCGTGCCAAGGAACGTCTCGTCGCCGTCGCTGTGCACCACGGAGCCGACATTCCCAAGGCATGCGCGTTCCATCGTCCGATCAGCCCCCCTCCGCCAAGACCCGGGTCACCTGGTCCACGACATCGCGCTTCACGATGGTGCCGGGATCCGGCCTGCGTACCGCGATCATCGGCGCCGTCGGATGGACGCAGCGCCGCCGCGATCCGCCCCCGCGTCCGTCTCCGCAGGCGCCATGACGGGGTGGCCGCTGGCGGATGGAAGCGATCGTCAGTTGAGGGGCGCCGCCAGGCGCGACCGACGGGCGGAGCGGACGATGCCCTCAGCCGCCGCCCTGGCGCCCGTTTCAGGAGGGGTGCCCCCGCCTCGCATCACTTCCCCCTTGCGCTCCGCCCGCCAAGACGCATGGTATCGCCCGATCGTCGGGAACGGAGGACACGAACCGCCATGGCCATCCGCGTCGCCATCAACGGCTTCGGCCGCATCGGGCGCAACGTGCTGCGCGCCATCGTCGAATCGGGCCGCACGGACGTCGCGGTCGTCGGCATCAACGACCTCGGATCGGTCGAGATGAACGCGCACCTGCTGCGCTACGACAGCGTGCACGGGCCCTTCCGCGGCACGGTGACGGCCAAGGGCGACGCCATCGACGTCGGCTTCGGGCCGATCAAGGT
>JAEULF010000041.1 GCA_016793965.1 Alphaproteobacteria bacterium
GCCCCAGGCGTTGAAGCGCCAGTGGATGCCGGCGACCTCGCCCTCCGGGTTGACGATGAAGGTCGGGCCGGTGTCGCGCATCCAGCTGTCGTCATGCGCCAGCGCCAGCGTCGCGACGCCCTGGCCGCAGCGCACGGAGACTTCCGCCACCAGGTCGGGCGTGGTGACCATGGTGACCGGCTCGAAGGCGACGATGGCGCGCGCCACCTCGGCAAAGGCGTCGCAGGCCTCGTCGAGCCTGTCGCCCCAGAGTGCCGCGCGGCGCGGCCACGCCATCCAGGTCCGCGCGTGCGCGGACCATTCGGGCGGCATGGCGTAACCGTCGAGCGCCGGCATCGTCAATCGCATCCCCCCACCGGCCGTTCCCGGGCGGCCGCCGCCCAGCCCTACTACCCGGAATCGGCGAGCCGCGGAACAGGCTTCGCGACCGTGGCAAGCGGCAGGCGCGCGGTCCCGTCGCTGGCCATCCTTCGAGACGCGGGCTGCGCCCGCTCCTCAGGATGAGGACGGAGATGTCCTCATGGTGAGGAGGGGCGTAGCCCCGTCTCGAACCATGAGGGCAAGCGACGGGACAGCGCGCGTCAACCCTTGGCCGGCGGCAGCGCGTGGCGGATGTGCAGCTCCTTCAGCCGCTCCGGCGCCACCGCGTTCGGCGCCTGCATCATCAGGTCCATGGCCTGCTGGTTCAGCGGGAAGCAGACGACCTCGCGGATGTTCGGCACCTCGGCCAGCAGCATGACGATGCGGTCGATGCCCGGCGCCGAGCCGCCATGCGGCGGCGCGCCGAGCTTGAAGGCCGAGAGCATGCCGCCGAAGCGGCTCTCGACGTCCTCCTTCGTGTAGCCGGCGATGGCGAAGGCCTTGTACATGACCTCCGGCAGGTGGTTGCGGATGGCGCCCGAGGACAGCTCCACGCCGTTGCACACGATGTCGTACTGGAACGCCTTGATGGCCAGCGGGTCCTTCGTCTCCAGCGCCTCGAGCCCGCCCTGCGGCATCGAGAAGGGGTTGTGGCTGAAGTCGATCTTCTTGGCCTTCTCGTCGTACTCGTACATCGGGAAGTCGACGACCCAGCAGAAGCGGTAGGCGTTCTTCTCCAGCAGGTCGAGCTCGGCGCCCATGCGGTTGCGCACCAGGCCGGCGAACTTCTGCGCCTTCTCCTTCTTGTCGGCGGCGAAGAACACGACGTCGCCGTCCTTCAGGCCCGTCAGCTTGCGCAGCTCGGCTTGCGCGGCGGCGGGGATGAACTTGGCGATCGGTCCCCGGCCCTCGCCGTTCTCGAAGATGATGTAGCCGAGGCCGGGGGCGCCCTCGGCGCGGGCCCAGTCGTTGAGCTTGTCGAACCACATGCGCGGCTTGGCGGCAGCGCCGGGGGCGGGGATCGCGAGCGCAGCGCCGCCCTTCTCGACGATGCCCTTGAAGGCGCGGAACTCCACGTCGGCGCGCGCGAAGACCGCGCTGACGTCGACCAGCTTCAGGGGGTTGCGCAGGTCCGGCTTGTCCGAGCCGTACTGCGTCATGGCGTCGTCATAGGCGATGCGCGGGAAGGGGTAGGGCGTCACCGCCTTGCCGCCGGCGAACTCGGCGAAGACGCCGTGCAGCACCGGCTCGATGGCGGCGAACACGTCCTCCTGGGTGACGAAGCTCATCTCGAAGTCGAGCTGGTAGAACTCGCCCGGCGAGCGGTCGGCGCGCGCGTCCTCGTCGCGGAAGCAAGGCGCGATCTGGAAGTAGCGGTCGAAGCCGGCGACCATCAGCAGCTGCTTGAACTGCTGCGGCGCCTGGGGCAGCGCGTAGAACGTGCCGGGATGGAGGCGCGACGGCACGAGGAAGTCGCGCGCCCCCTCCGGCGAGGAGGAGGTGAGGATCGGCGTCTGGAACTCGGTGAAGCCCTGCTCGATCATGCGCCGGCGGATCGAGGCGATCACCTTGGAGCGCAGCATGATGTTGGCGTGCAGCCGCTCGCGCCTGAGGTCGAGGAAGCGGTACTTGAGCCTGATATCCTCGCCCGTGTCGTCGTCCGTGTTGACCTGCAGCGGCACCTGCTCGGCCGCCGACTGGACGACGGCGTCGGTGATGCGGACCTCGATCTCCCCGGTCGGGAGCTTGTCGTTGACGGTGCCGGGCGCCCGCTTGACGCAGGTGCCGGTCAGCGTGACCACGCTCTCCAGCTTGAGCGCGTCGAGGCGCTCGAAGACCGGGCCCGACGTCTCGACCAGCGCCTGGGTCAGCCCGTAGTGGTCGCGCAGGTCGACGAACAGCACGTTGGCGTGCTCGCGCTTGCGGTGGATCCAGCCGGAGATGCGGACCGTCTGGCCGGCGTCGGCGGCGCGGAGCGCGCCGCAGGTATGCGTGCGGTAGGCGTGCATGATGGGTCCCGGTGATGGAGGCGGCCGGACAATGGCCGAAGGGCCGGCAGAGGGCAAGCGGGGCGGGCAAGCAGGGTTGCGGGTCTGGATGGGGCACGAGACTTGGTGCAGTCGGCAGCGCTGGCGTGCTAGCGTCGCCGCGGCGCGCCCGCCTGCTCTCCGCGTCATTCCCGCGCCAGCGGGAATCCATCGCTCTGCCGGCGCGCTGCCGGCGCGGCGGAGGGGGGAGCCCCGCTTGGCGGGGATGACAGGGTGGGGAAGCGATGAGATTCCGTGTTCCTGGTCTGGTCGACGATGCATAGATTGCCCGTGAGCGGCGTTGTTCGTCCTGCGGCGCGGAGTCCCGGCGCCGCATGACCCTCATCGCCGATACCGACACGCTCGCCGCCTTCTGCCGACGCCAGGCGCAGGCGCCCTTCGTCGCGGTCGATACCGAGTTCATGCGCGACCGGACCTACTGGCCCAAGCTCTGCCTGGTGCAGCTCGCCGGGCCGGACGAGGCGGCGGCGATCGACGCCGTGGCGCCGGGGATCGACCTTGAGCCGCTTTACGAGCTGATGCGGGCGCCCGCGGTCACCAAGGTCTTCCACGCCGCGCGCCAGGACATCGAGATCTTCGTCAACCTGGCGAACTTCGTGCCGGCGCCGCTGTTCGACACGCAGGTCGCCGCCATGGTCTGCGGCTTCGGCGAGTCGGCGAGCTACGAGACCTTG
>JAEULF010000045.1 GCA_016793965.1 Alphaproteobacteria bacterium
CCGTTGACCTGCTCGCCGCGGATCGCGCGGCTTGACAGGTTCTGCATCTCGTCGACCTTCCGGCCGTAGGTCACGAGAGTCGAGAGGCTCAAGCCGGCAATGGCGACAGCCGCGACGGCGAGCAGCAGGATCGATACGGACGCTTTCCAACGCACCGATAGGCCAGCAATTGGTTGCATCAAGGTCTCCTGGGTCGGATTGGGTCGCGCATCTGCGGGAGTGCGGGCGCAGGCCGAAGACGTGAGCCATCTTCTATCCCTGGGCACACTAGCAAGATCGCAGAACACGCAGGCAGAGTCCGAGGAACGCGCGGCGCAGCCTTCGCAGGTGAAGGCCGGCCCTCCGGGCAAGCCGCCACGGACGAGAGGAGGCTCGCGCGATCAGGCAACGCCTGGCGCCTGCTCGGGCGTCGAGCGGTCAGGGATCGCAGCCAGCACGACGTCGGCGAGCGCCTGCGCCGCATCGGGGCGGCCGAGCTGCCATGCGGCGGTCGCCGCCGACGCCAGCATCTCCGGCTCGCCGATCAGGCCCTCGAGCAGGATGGAGAGCCCATCGGCCGTGAACGTGGCCGGCGCGCTGCCCGGACGGCCAGGCGCCGTCATCACCCAGGCCGCCCCGGCGTCGGACAGGATCGCGGCGTTGGCAGCCTGATGGTCGTCGGTCGCGAAGGGATAGGGCACGAGGATGGACGGTCGGCCCGCCATGAGGAGCTCCGCGACCGTCGAGGCACCGGAGCGGCTGATCACCAGGTGCACGTCGGCGATCCGCTTGGGCACGTCGGCGACGAACGGCGCCAGCTCGGCGTGGACGACGGTGCGGCGGTAGACGTCGGCGACCCGGTCGAGATCTTCCACGCGGCACTGCTGCACGATGCGCAGGCGGCGCTGCACGCTCTCCGGCAGGCGCGCGACCGCCTCCGGCACGACGTCGGAGAAGACCGTGGCACCCTGGCTCCCGCCCATCACCAGGAGGCGCACCGGCGCGTCCCCGGCCGGCGGCGCATAGGGCACGGCCCGCGCTATGGCGAAGGCAGCGCGCACAGGGCTGCCGACCACGGCGATCCTGTCGGCCGGGATGCCATCGAGGCCGCTCGTCCGCTCGAAGCCCAGCGCCAGCCGCGCGACGCGCCGCGCCGCCAGTCGGTTGGCGCGGCCGAGCACGGCGTTCTGCTCGTGCAGGACGACCGGGACGCGCCAGACGAGCGCCGCCATCACCGGCGGCACCGAGGCATAGCCGCCGAAGCCGACCACCGCGCGCGGCCGCCGCCAGGCCATCAGCCAAAGGGCGCCGAGGAATCCCGCGGCGAGGCGCAGCATGCCGGCAAGCCGTTGCGGCACGGTGCCGCTCGGACTGCCCGCCGCGACGCGATGGCTTCGTACCTGACCGAGAGCCGCGCCGTAGCGGTCGCCGAAGCCGAGGCCGCGCCGGTCCGTCACCAGCGCCACCGGCTCGCCGCGCGCGAGCAGCTCCGCCGCGAGCCCCGCGGCAGGCGCCATGTGGCCGCCCGTCCCTCCCGCCGCGAGCATGATCGGTCGCGGGCCGCCGAGGCCGAAGGGAAGGTCGAGGCGCAGGCGCATCAACGCCTCCCGTCCGTCGGCACGAGGCGCGTGAGACCGAGCACCATGCCGATCGTGACCGCGACGGCGACGAGCGACGAGCCGCCGTACGAGATGAACGGCAGGGTCATGCCCTTGGTGGGGATCAGGTGCAAGGTCGACGCCATGTTGATCAGCGCCTGCAGCGCGAACTGCAGCGTCAGCCCCGCGGCGGCCAGCGTGACGAAGAGGTCGGCGCTCGCCATGGCGCGCAGCAGGCTGCGCAGCACGATCACCGTGTAGAGAGCGAGGATGAGCAGGCACGCGATCAGGCCGAGCTCCTCGCCGGCGACGGCGAAGATGAAGTCGGCATGCGCGTCCGGCAGCGTGCTCTTGACGATCCCCTCGCCCGGGCCGCGCCCGAACAGGCCGCCGCTGGCGAAGGCGTCGAGCGACCGGTCGACCTGGAAACGGTCGCCCGCGGTCGGATCGATGAACCGGTTGATCCGGTTGGCGACGTGCGGAAAGGCGAAGTACGCGCCGACCAGGCCCGACAGCCCGAGGGCTCCCAGCAGGACGACCCAGCCGAGCGCGATGCCCGAGAGGAAGAGCTGCATCAGCCACGTGGCCGCCACCAGCGCGGCCATGCCGACGTCGGGTTGGCGAAGCAGGATGCCCAGTATCGCCGCGAGCAGGACGATCGTCGCGGTCCGGCCGGGGAAGCCCGGGCGCTCGCGGCCGCGCGCCATCAGCCAGGCGCAAAGCAGCGTGAAGCACGGCTTCGCGAACTCGGACGGCTGCAGCGACTGCCCGAGGACCGCGATCCAGCGCTGCGCGCCCTTGACCTCGTAGCCGAGGAACAGGGTCGCGATCATGAGAGCGAAGGCGCCGACGAAGCCGGCCATGCCCAGGCGGCGAAGCGCCGGCACGGGCAGCAGCGACAGCGCCAGCACGACCGCCAGCGCGAGCGGCAGGTGCATCAGGTGACGCTTGACGAAGTACCAGCTGTCCAGGCCGAGCCGGCCCGCGATCGCCGGGCTCGCGGCGAAGATCATGATCGTGCCGAGGCCGGCCAGCATGATGAGCGCGCCGAGCGACCAGCGGTCGACGCCGAGCCACCACTCGGCGAGCGTCCGGTCGATGCCGTGCCCCGGCTCGCGCCGCGCGGCGCGGCGCCCCTGGCGCCGGGCCGGAGCGGTCGAGTCGGGGAGCGAGGGCGAGGGAGCGTTCATCGCGGGCCTAGAGCAAGGGCCCGCGGGCGCCAGGCAGCGCCTCGACGAGCTGGCGAAAGACGGCGCCGCGATGCTCGAAGTTCTTGAACTGGTCCCAAGACGCGCAGGCCGGCGACAGCAGGACGGTGCCGCCCATGCCGTCCGCGCGCGCCTGGGCGAACGCCGCGGCGACCGCCTTGTCCAGCGTGCCGCAGAGCGTGCGCGGGACCTTGCCGGCCAGGGTGGCCGCGAAATCCTCCGCAGCCTCGCCGATCAAGTAGGCATGCCGGATGCGCAGGAACCATGGCTCGAGGCTCGCGATGCCGCCCTCCTTCGGTCGCCCGCCCGCGATCCAATAGACCGGCGCATAGGCTCCGAGCGCCTTGGCGGCAGCGTCGGCATTGGTCGCCTTGCTGTCGTTCACGAAGGCGATGCCGTCGATCACCGCGACGGTCTCCTGGCGATGGGCAAGGCCAGGGAAGCTGCGGATGCAGGCCGCGATCGTAGGCGGCGCGAGACCGGCCGCGCGCGCTGCGACATAGGCAGCGGCCGCGTTCTGCCAGTTGTGCTCGCCCTGGAGCGTGCGCACGGGCTTCAGGTCCATGACCTGCTGCGGCGCGCCCTGGAGCGCGTCGTGCAGGACGCCGTCGAGCACGTACACGCCGCGCTCGACCGCGCGCTTCGCCGAGATCGGCACGACGACCTGCTCGTCGGCGCGCTGCAGGGCCCGGCAGATGCCGGCGCTGATCTCGTCGTCGACGCCGACTACGGCTGTGCGGGGCTTGGTCTGCCGGTGGAAGACCCGGCGCTTGGCGGCGACGTAGCCGTCCATGCCGCCGTGCCGATCGAGATGGTCGGGCGTGACGTTGAGCAGCACGGCGATGTCGAAGGTGAGGGAGGAGACGAGCTCGAGCTGGTAGGAGGACATCTCCAGCACGTAGATGCCGTCCGGGCCGACCGGATGGAGGTCGAGGGCCGCGACGCCGATGTTGCCGCCGACCTCGGCGTCCATGCCGCCGACCTTGAGAACGTGCCCCGTGAGCGCCGTGGTCGTCGACTTGCCGTTGGTCCCCGTGATCCCGAGGAAGCGGGCGGCCGGCGACGCGCGCGCCAGGAGCTCGACGTCGCAGATCAGCTCCGCGCCGGCGGCGCGCGCCGCCGCCGCGACGGGATGCGGCTTCGGGTGCGTGTGCGGGATGCCTGGGCTGATGACCAGCGTCGTCTGCTCGCGCCAGTCGATCGCCAGGAGGTCCGAGACAGGGATGCCCTCCGCCGCCGCCTGCTCGCGCGCGGCCGCGCCGTCGTCCCAGGCCGTGACGATCGCTCCGCTGCGCTTGAGCGCCCGCGCCGTCGGCAGGCCGGACACCCCGAGGCCGAGGACAGCGACCGGCAGGCCCTGGAAGAACGGCAGCGCGATCGCCATCCCGCCCCCCTCAGCGCAGCTTCAAGGTGGACAGGCCGATGAGCGCCAGCACGACGGCGATGATCCAGAAGCGGATCACGACGGTCGGCTCGGCCCACCCCTTCTTCTCGAAGTGGTGATGCAGCGGCGCCATCCGGAACACCCGCTTGCCGGTCAGCTTGAACGACGCCACTTGCACGATGACGGAGATCGTCTCCAGCACGAACAGGCCGCCGATGATGACCAGCACGAGCTCGTGCTTCGCGATCACGGCGATCGCGCCGAGCGCGCCGCCGAGCGAGAGCGATCCGGTGTCGCCCATGAACACCATGGCCGGAGGCGCGTTGTACCAGAGGAAGCCGAGGCCCGCGCCGATCACCGCGCCGCAGACCACGGCGAGCTCGCCGGCACCTGGCACGTGCCGGATCTGAAGGTACGAAGAGAACACCGCGTTGCCGCACAGGTAGGCGATGAGCGCGAAGCAGCCGCACGCGATCATCACCGGCACGATCGCCAGGCCGTCGAGCCCGTCCGTCAGGTTGACGGCGTTGCTCGCGCCGACCATGACGAGCATGGTGAAGGGCACGAAGAACCAGCCGAGGTTTATGAGCACGTCCTTCAGGAACGGCACGGTCAGGCTGGTGTCGAGCGGCGATGCCGTCAGCCACATGATGCCGAAGCTCGCGGTCAGCGCCACGGCGAGCTGGCCGAGCAGCTTGACCTTGCTGCTGATCCCCTTCGGGTTGCGCCGCGTCAGCTTCATGTAGTCGTCGGCGAAGCCGATGGCGCCGAAGCCGACGAGCACCCAGATGATCACCCAGACGAAGCCGTTGCGCAGGTCGGCCCAGAGCAGGGTCGAGAGCACCAGGGCGATCAGGATGAGGAAGCCGCCCATGGTGGGCGTCCCCTTCTTGCGCGCGAGATGGCTCTCCGGCCCGTCGGAGCGGATCGGCTGGCCTTCGCCCTGGCGGCTGCGCAGCCAGCGGATGACGCGCGGCCCCATCAGGAAGGCGATGGCGAGGGCCGTCAGCACCGCGCCTGCCGTCCTGAAGGTCAGGTATCGGAACAGGTTGAACGGACCGAAGGCATCGACCAGCGGCACGAAGATGTTGAAAAGCATGGATAGACGCCCTTCCTAGCTCCGGCAGCCGCTCAGTGCGCGGCGGCCGGCTGGCCCGCCAGCGCCGCGACGACGGCGCTCATGCGGGTCCCGAGCGACCCCTTCACGAGGACGACGTCGCCGGGATTGATCAAGTCGCGGATGTGCCCGGCCAGCTCGGCCGAAGTCGCAGCGTGCAGGCCGCGCAGCGCCGCCGGGATCGCGGCGCGCAGCGCTTCCATGTGAGGGCCGACGGTATGCACCACGTCGATGGCGTGCGCGACCAGCGGCTCCGCAAGGCCGGCATGCGCCGCGCGGGCGATCTCGCCCAGCTCGCGCATGTCGCCGAGCACGGCGACGCGGCGGCCGCCGGGACCGGGCTGCAGCCTGGCCAGGACGGCGATCGCCGCGGCGACGGCCGGCGGGCTCGCATTGTAGCTCTCGTCGATCATCAGCGCCTCGCCGCCCGCGACGGCGATCCGCGCTCGCGTGCCGCGCCCCTCGACGGGCGCGAGGTCGGACAGCGCCGCCGCCGCGCGGTCGATGTCCGCGCCGAGCAGGGAGGCGGCCGCGAGCACGGCCAGGCTGTTCTCGGCGACGTGCCGCCCAGCCTGACCGACCGCGTAGGCCACGCGCCGGCCGAGGATCTCGGCGGCGACCTGGCTCGAATCCGGACCGAGCTCGCAGCTCAGGAGACGCGCCTCGGCGCCGGCGCCCGAGCCGAACGCGATGACGCGGGCGACGCCCGCTTCGCGCGCGCGCGCGGCCAGGCGGTCGAACTGCGCGCTGTCGCGGTTCAGCACCGCGGCACCGCCGGGCTCCAAGCCGGCGAAGATCTCGGCCTTCGCGTCCGCGATCGCCTCGATGGTGCCGAGGAACTCGATATGGACCGGCGCTATGGTGGTGACGACAGCTACGTGAGGCCGCACCATGCGCGAGAGCGGCTCGATCTCGCCGGCATGGTTCATGCCTAGCTCCATCACGGCATAGCGCGACCCTGGCGGCATCCTTGCCAGCGAGAGCGGGCAGCCGATCTGGTTGTTGAGGTTGCCCGCGCTCGCATGGGTCGCCCCCTGGCGCGCCAGCACGAGGCGCAATGCCTCTTTCGTCCCGGTCTTGCCGACGCTGCCGGTGACGGCGACGACGCGAGCCCCGGTCCGGGCGCGAGCGCCGCGCGCGAGCGCTTGGAGCGCCGCTTGCACGTCGCGGACGCGCAGGCAGCGCGCTGCGCTGCCAGCCTCGGCAGGCAAGCGCTCGACCAGGCAGGCGGCAGCGCCGCGCCTGACGGCCTCGGCGACGAAGTCGTGCCCGTCGAGCCGCTCGCCCTTGATCGCCACGAACAGGTCGCCCGGTGCCAGCGTTCGCGTGTCGATCGAGACGCCGCGCGCGGTCCATCCCGTCGCGCCGGCGCCGGCCGTGATCTCGGCCACCGCTTCCCCCGACCACAGGCCGTGCGCGGGGATCTCCGCTCTCGCAGCGGCGCTCATGCTGCGACGCTCCCGCCGCGCTCGGCCAGAGCGGCGCGCGCGACCGCGGCATCGTCGAAAGGCAGGACGGTCGTGCCGACGATCTGGCCTGTCTCGTGGCCCTTGCCCGCGATCAGGAGCAGGTCGCCTTCCGCCAGCCCCTCGATGCCGGCGCCGATCGCCACGGCGCGATCGCCGATCTCGGTCACCTCCGCTCTCGCGCCGGCCGCTAGGGCTTCGCGGCAGCCGGCGAGGACCGCGGCGCGGATCGCCGCTGGCGCCTCGCTGCGCGGGTTGTCGTCCGTGACGATGACGCGATCGGCGAGGCGCGCGGCGATCTCGCCCATGATCGGGCGCTTCGCCCGGTCGCGGTCGCCGCCGCAGCCGAACACCACGGCGAGCCGGCCGCGCGCGTGCGGCCGCAGCGCCGCGATCGCCGTCTCCAGGGCATGCGGCTTGTGCGCGTAGTCGACGAACACGGCGGCGCCGGTCGGATGGGCGCCGACCTGCTGCATGCGGCCGGGCACGCCCGCCAGGCGCGGCAACGCGGCCAGGGCCGCATCCGGGTCGCTCCCCGAGCCGATCGCCAGGCCAAGGGCAGCGAGCACGTTCATGCCCTGGAAGGCGCCCATGAGGGCGAGGTCGATGCTCGCCCGGCGCCCGAGCACCTCGATGTCGATCGTCTGGCCGTGCGGGCTCGAACGGCGCGCGAGCAGCGCCAGGTCGGCCCCCCTCGCGCCGAACGAGAGCACGCGCGCTCCGCGCGCCCGGCTCGCCGCGGCGAGGGCGGCATGCTCCGGCACGTCGGCGTTGATGACTGCCGCCGCGCCGGGCGGCAGCAGCGAGTCGAAAAGACGGGCCTTGGCGGCGAGATAGGCCTGCATCGTGCCGTGGTAGTCGAGATGCTCGTGCGTCAGGTTCGTGAAGGCCGCGGCAGCCAGGCGCACGCCGTCGAGCCGCCGCTGGTCGAGCCCGTGGCTCGAAGCCTCCATCGCTACGTGCTCATACCCTGCCGCCGCGAGCGCGGCCAGCACGCGATGCAGGGCGACCGGGTCGGGCGTCGTCAGCGGAGGCACGTCGGCGAAGCCCGGGGCGGAGCAGCCGAGGGTGCCGAGGCTCGCGGCGGACCGACCCGTCGCCTCCCAGATCTGGCGCGCGAAGGACGCGACGGAGGTCTTGCCGTTGGTCCCGGTCACCGCCGCGACGACGCGCGGCTGGCGGCGGTGGAAAGCGGCAGCGATCAGGGCCAAGGCCCGCCGCGGATCGGGGCAGGAGACGCCGACCGCGGGGGCCGGGACCGGCGTGCCCGGGGGAGCCAGCACGGCAACGGCGCCGCGCCCGACTGCATCGGCGACGAAATCCCGGCCGTCCGCCCTGCTTCCTGGAACGGCGACGAACAGCGAACCGGCGCCAGCAACGCGCGAATCCGCGGTGATCGCGCTGATCTCGGGATCGGCGGAAGACGCAGCGAGACCCGCAGCGGCGTTGAGCTCATTGAGCCGCAAGGTTGCGCCCTCTCGGTGCAGGCGAGGCGCCGGCGATCGTCAGGGCGTCGCGCACGCGCGGCGACTCGACGTCCACCGGCTCGACGCCGAGCAGCGGCGCCGCCCGCGCCACGATGCGGGCGACCACCGGTGCCGCGACCACGCCGCCCGTCGCCTGGCCGTTGGTGTCCGGCACGCCTTTCGGCTCGTCGATCAGGACCTGCACGACGAAGCGCGGCGCATGGATCGGGAACGCGCCCACGAAGTTCGCCAGGCGCTTGGAGTCGGAGTACCGCTTGCCGTCGTTCTTCTCGGCCGTGCCGGTCTTGCCGCCGAGCACGTAGCCCGGCACGTCGGCGCGCTTCCCGGTCCCCTCGACCACCGTGAGCCGCATGAGCTTCCGCATCTTCTCGGAGGTCGCCAAGCTGATCACGCGCTCGCCTGACGGGATGGCGCCAGGCGGGCGGCGGACCAAGGTCGGCGGCCTCAGCACGCCGCCGTTGACGATCGCGGCGACTGCGTTCGCCGCCTGCAGCGGGCTCACCGCGATGCCGTGGCCGAACGCGATCGTCATGCCGTTGATCGGCAGCCACGGCTTCGGGACGAGCGGCGCGCCGACCTCGGGAAGCTCGACGGTCGGCGCCTGCAGCAGGCCGAGCTTGCCCAGGTAGCTGCGCTGGGTCGGAAGCCCGAGCTCGACCGCCATGCGCACGGCGCCGATGTTCGAGGAGTACTTGAAGACCTCCTGCAGCGTCAGCCGGCGATTCTGGCCATGGAAGTCGCGGATCGTGAAGCTGGCGACCTGGATCGGCTCCGAGGCGTCATAGGCCGTGCCGAACGTGCCGCGGCCGGTATCCAGGACCATGGCCGTGGTGAAGATCTTGAACGTCGAGCCCATCTCGTACAGGCCGAGCGTGTTGCGGTTGAAGCGCGCCTCGGCAGGCGCCAAGCCTACGGCCAGCGGATCGAAGTCCGGCAGCGACACCATGGCGACGATCTCGCTGGTCTGCGCGTCCAGGATGATGCCGGCCGCGCCGATCGCGTGATGCGCCGCCATGGTCGCGGCGATCTCCTCGCGCAGGACGTGCTGCACCCTGACGTCGACCGACAGCTCGAGCGGGCCGCCGTAGTCGCGCAGCGTGCCGTCGAAGGACCGCTCGATGCCGGATAGGCCGAGATTGTCGACGTCCGTCGTGCCCACGATGTGAGCGGTGAGCGCGCCATGCGGATAGACCCTCTGCGGCTCCGTGACGAACTCGAAGCCCGGGATGCCGAGCCGATGGACGGCGGCGTGCTGGCGGGGCGTGAGGCCGCGCCTCAGCCACACGAAGCCGCGATCCGACTTCAGCCGCGCCGCGACTGCCTTGCGGTCGATGTCCGGCAGCACGGCGGCCAGCCTTTGCGCCGCATCCTCGGCGTCGGCGATCTTGCGCGGATTGGCGAAGAGCGAGGCCGCAGCCAGGGTCGTCGCCAGCAGCGTGCCGTTGCGGTCGACGATCTCCGCGCGGCTCGCCGCGGGCGCCGCATGCCTGTCCTCGCGCGCCGCGGCCCGTTCGCCGCCGGTCCGCATGACCGTGATCTCGACCAGCCGCGCCGCCACGCCGCCGAACGCGACCACCAGCAGCAGCGCCAGGACCATGAGACGGTTGCGCCCGGTCTCGACTGCCTCCTTGCGCGCCGTCTCGAATCTCTCGACGCGGCGACGCCAGCTCTGCGGGCCGAGATCGACCAGGCCGGGAAGCGGCGTCGCGAACGGCACCTTGACGTCCGGCGCCGGCCTGCCGTCGCCCCAGGGGCTGGCCGGCGCGCCCGGCGACAGGTCGAACTGGTCGGGATCGTCGGCGGTGACCAGGGGCAGCGCGCGCGCGTCGGCGACAGTCCCGCCGCCAAGCGCCGTGGACCCGAAGCGCCCGGCCGCGCGGAACGCGCGCCGCAGCCGTCCGAGCGGCGCGGCGACGGTCCGCATCATGGCACGACCTGCCCGCTCGGACGCTGGGCGACGGCGTCGCGCATCGCCGGCAGGGACTGCGCCGGCACGAGGCCGAGCGGCTCCAGCATGGCAGGCGCGAAGCGCGGCTCCGGGGCGCTCGGCGGCAAGGTCGGCAGCGCCTTGGACGGCGCGGCAGGCGCCGCCTGCGAGGGACGCAACGGGATCGAATCGATCTCGCGCATCCGGTTGGCGCTCTTGCTGCCCAGGCCGAGATGCCGCTGATTCAGCGTCTCGATGCGCTTCGGCTCATTGAGGAAGCTCCATTCCGCGCGCAGCACCTGGATCGCGTCCTGGTCGCGCTGCGCCTGCTTGTTCATGTCCGACAGCTGCTCTTCGAGCGCGCGCACCTCGAACTTCACTTGGTAGAGCGCGAAGCCGGCAGGAATGATGATGGCGAGCCAGACGAGCATGGCGCGGGCGATCATGCGGCGTCCTCCCAGGCGGCGTTGGCAGTTCGCTCGGCGACGCGAAGCTTCGCGGACCGGGCGCGGGGGTTGGCCGCAAGCTCCGCAGCATCCGGCGCGACGGCGCGGCCGACGAGGACCAGGCTCGGGGGGCGGCGCCGGTCGGACAACGCTCCGGGCGCATGACGGGACGGCAAGGGTGCGGAAGCCGCGCGCGCCGCCATGAAGCGCTTGACCCGCCGATCCTCGAGCGAGTGGAACGACACGACGGCGAGCCGCCCGCCCGGGCGGAGCAGCCGCTCGGAGGCCGCGAGGCCGCGATCGATCTCGCCGAGCTCGTCGTTGACGGCGATGCGGAGCGCCTGGAACGTGCGCGTCGCGGGATCGATGCGCTCTTCCTCCCGCCCCCGGCCCTTCGACCCGACCGCGCGAGCCGCGCGCGCGGCGGAGCGCACCACGTCGGCCAGGGCGGCCGTCGAGTCGATCGGGGCCGACTGGCGGACAGCGCATATCGCGCGCGCGATGCGCCGGGCGGCCGGCTCCTCGCCGACGCGCCAGATCAGGTCTGCAAGGTCGCGCTCGGACAGCTCGTTGACCAGCCGAGCGGCCGATGACTCGCCGTCGGCGCTGCCAGCCATGCGCATGTCGAGAGGTCCGTCGGCGCGGAACGAGAAGCCGCGCTCCGGCCTGTCGAGCTGCATCGACGAGACGCCGAGGTCGAGGGCCACGCCGTCCACGGCCGAGACGCCGCGCTCGCCGAGCAACGCCTCCATCGCGCCGAAGCGGCCGCGGATCAGCACCAGACGGCCGCCGGACCGCGCCGCCAGCGCCTCTCCGATCGCGACCGCGTCGGGATCCCTGTCGAACGCGAAGACGCGACCGGCACCGCTCTCGAGCATGGCCTTGCTGTAGCCGCCGGCCCCGAAGGTGCCGTCCACGTACAGGCCGTCGCCGCGGGGACGCAACGCAGCGATCGCCGCGGCGCAGAGCACGGGCACGTGCGGCGAACCAGCGGGTGCCCGCCGACCGTCGGTCTCTCCGCCTGTCTCGCCCGGGCGCGCGGTCTCTGCCACGTCGTCCTCCGTCCGCACCGGCTTCTCACTCGCGGGGCTGCCGGGCCGCCGCATCCGAGCGCAGCACGAACCCATCGCGCGACGCCCGGTTGCGCGCCTCTTCCTGGTAGGACCGGAAGGCCTCGGGCTCCCAGATCTGGAAAGACTTGCCGCAGCCGACGAACGCGCAGCCTTCGATGATGCCGGCCGGCGCAGCGAGATCGGGCGGAAGGGTGACGCGGCCTTCGCTGTCGAACGGCAGCTGGCGAGCGTCGGCGAACACCACCGTCGCCACGTCGTCATGCGCGGAAGCGAACTTGTCGGTGGAGTCGAGAGCTGCCGCCAGCTGATCCATGCGGTCGATGCCGCAGGCTTCGAGCGCCGGCAGCCGGTGGCTCGGATAGGCGACGATGCCGTTGAAAGGCTGCCCGGCCAGCGCTGCGCGGAACGGGGCGGGCACCGAGACGCGGCCCTTGCGGTCCAGCTTGTTGATGTAAGTCGACAGGAAGAGTGGCATGCCCAGTCCTCTCGGTTCCCGACCTTGCGAGCGCCCGCAAGGCCGCATCGGGTTCGCCTGCGGCATTCGCCGCAATGTGTTTCGAGCGATCTAACGCCGCGCAAGTAAAGATCTGGGGGCGATCGGTCGACCTGACTGTATTTCGCGAGTCGGCGATGGGACAGCTTGTCCTCGCGCCGGGTAGTTCAAGCCGCTGGTCCGTGTCGGCCCGCCGTTCATTTCGGGACGCCTGCCGATCAGCGCAAGCCAACCGGCGAGCCAGCCGTTCGACATTCGTTGATTAAGGTTAACAAACCATTGCCCGGACCGGTCCATCAGGTGCCGCGCGAAGCGCTTCCCGCTCCGCCGGGGTGGCGCGCAAGTCCAGGGATTTCCTCGGCTTTCCCGCTCGCCTGCCACTGCCGCCGTCCTTCGATTGACTGGCCGGGGAGCCGTATGATGAACTGATCGGACGTGCCTAGGAGCCCGTTGGGCGTAATGACCGTCGTCAACCTCGAATCCGATGAAGTGGCGGACGCCGGCAAGTGCGCTTCCGTCAGCGACGTCTTTCGCCCGCACGCGCGCCGCCTGGTCGGCCGCGTCCTGCGGCAGTACCTCGACGAGCTGATGCTGACGGCGACCGAGCTGATGTCGGCGTCGCCCTATATCGAGCGACTCAACGCCAATAGCCAGGCCTCGCAGCGAGCAATCCAGCTGATCTCCGGCGCGCAAGCGCGGGTGTTCAACATGGACCTGCACAAGCGCATGCGCGTGCTGATCCAGATCGGCGAGAAGCTGAAGGAAGTCGTCGAGACGACCGAGAAGGCGGTCGGACGCCCGGACGTGCAACCGGGCCAGGTCGGCGCATTGCTTGAGAAGGTGCGCGGGACGCCGGGCGTGGACAACGTCGACGTCGGCATGTGCATCGCCCTGACGTTCCATCTGTCGGAGGCGAACGGTTGGGAGGAGAAGCTCAGCCGACTCGTCGGTCTGGCCGCGGCCGAGGCGCCTGGTCCGGCGGTGGAGTTCATCGATTGCTTCATCGCCGACATCCTGGAGAGCAGCACGGCGCTCAAGGCGATCTTCGGCAGCATCGACACGCTGGGCGACCGGCTCATGGAGCTCATCTGGCTGCACAACAGCAAGTGGCCGGAAAAGCTGCCGTTCCAGCCGCAGCAGACCGTCCTCAGCCTCGACCAGGCGTTGCGCAAGCACGAGCTGCCGCTGACCCGGCTGACGATCCGGCAGCAGATCCAGCGCTCCCTTGAGGTCGGCGTTCCGGTCAGCCGCACGGCCGGATTCGGCGAGCTGCTGCGCCTGTGCGACCTGCACGAGCAATTGCGCCTGCCCGATGGCCAGATGCTCTGCGGCGAGCGCGCCTCGATCGCGATCGAGAAGCGGATGAGCCGGCAGATCGAGCCGGAGAACCTGGCGCCGCTGCTCGACAGCAAGCCGACGATCGCAGGCAAGATCGAGGCCGTCCTGCAACTGCAGAAGCGGATCGTCGGCGTCAACAACAAGAAGCAGATCGGCGAGCTGGTGCGGCTGCTTGCGGAGAAGCGCGAGTTCACCGACCAATTGCTTGCCGGCAGCGAAAGCGCCAGCGCCAAGCTGAAAGGGATCGCCGATCTCTACGACCAGATCATGGGATCGGAGATGGCGGACAGCCTGAAGGAGCGCATCGGCAAGCAGCTCGAAGAAGTGCAGATGAAATTCATCAAGGACAACAAGATCTTCGCGAAGATCAATCAGAGCGCCAAGAACGTATCGGAGACCGTGATCAAGCTGCTCGATCTTTGCCGCAACGGCCTGTTCACGAAGGGCCAGAACCGACTCTACGTGCACAGCTTGATCAAGCATCAGCTGAATCAGAGCGATTTCATGAAGGCCTACATGGCCGGCGCGACTAGCGAGGAGGCCCGTCGGCAGCGTTTGGCTGAATTGAAGAAGCGGATGCGCGAGGCTGGGCTGGATGACGTCGCCAAGCCTGCCGCGACCGCCGTCGATGCGGCCTAACCGCTCGGCCGAAGCTAGCGCTGCCGTTGAGCCGATCGACCCAGAAGGTCCCGCAAGTCATTGATTTGTCTTGGAACGGGCATGCGGACCGATCATGGAAGGGATGCGGTTTATCCCTTGCAGGCTTGGGCGTCGATTCCTATATCACAGTCATCGGTTGTGCGCCGCAGCATCAGCGGGCGGGTGCCAGCCAGCGAGTTTCCGGGCGGTCGCAAGCGATCGGTTCGGTGAAGGTTCCGCGCCGGCTCTGCCGGTTCGGAAGAGGGTCTTCGGATCCTCGCGTCTCCCAGACGTGAAGCCTCCCTGTTCAACTTGCCCCCGGGCGAAAGCCCGGGGGCATTTTTCTTTGCGGCTGACCGCGAACAGACACAGGCCGATCAGAACAGCGCAGCCGACTTGATGTTCCCTTGGCCGTTGAATTCAGGATTGAACGGCGGGAACAGATCCTGTGTCAGCTGCCGCACCAGCGCTCTGAATGCGTCATCGTCCGGCCCGGCGGCGGCCGCCTGGCCGAACACAGTCGACATCAGGCGGTTGCCGACGCAGAAAGCCGCGGCGACCTTGACCGTCCGTGCCGCGCCTGTCCCGGGAGCCGCCGCGGCCGGCACGATCGGGATCGCTGACACATTGCCGCACAGCCCTTCCGGCCCGGTCGCCAGGTCGGAGTCGAACAGCATGACCACGCGATAGCCGGCGCGCGGCGCTGCGACGTCCCGCGGCGCGAAGGTGACCATGGGCCCGAAATGCTGCCCCTTCATCAGGCCCGTGACCGTCTCTGCAAAGGCCGCCTGCGCAGCACCGAAGGGGCTGCCGCGAACGATCGTCGGCACCGAACCGTCCTTGGCGGCCACCGACAGCGACTCGCGATCGTAAAGCGAGCGCAACGGCTCCGGGTACCAAGTCGCCGGGCCGCAGGCTCCGGCCAGGAGCGCCAGCAGCAGGGCGGCCGCGGTCGCGAAGCTGTGGCGCTTCGTCGCGGCCGTCATCTCACATGAAGAGTTTCTCACCTTTCAATCCCTCATACAGCGACGCCACCTGCTCAGCGTAGCCGTTGTATAGCTTTGTCGGCACCCTTTCGTCGCTGCCCAGCATCCGCTCGGAGGCCTGGCTCCAGCGCGGATGCGCGACGTCCGGGTTCACGTTGGCCCAGAAGCCGTACTCGCCGGCTTGCAGCTTCTCCCAGAAGCTCACGGGCCGCTTGTCGGTGAACGTGAACCTCACAATGGATTTGACGTGCTTGAAGCCGTATTTCCAGGGTACCGCCAAGCGCAGGGGCGCGCCATTCTGTCGCGGCATCGGCTTGCCGTATAGGCCGGTGGCGATGAAGGCGAGCTCATGCGTCGCCTCCTCGATCGTCAGCCCGTCGAGATAGGGCCAGGGATACCAGAACTGCTTCTGGCCCGGCGCCACGGCGTCGTTCTTGAAGGTCTCCATCACGACGTACTTCGCGCTCGCCAACGGCTTGGCGTAGTCGATGAGGGCCTTCATCGGGAACCCGCCCCAGGGGACGGCCATGGCCCAGGCCTCGACGCAGCGGTGCCGGTAGAGGCGCTCCTCGAGCGGCATCGCCTTGATCAAGGTGTCGACATCGACGGTGCGCGGCTGCTCCACCATGCCGTCGAACGCCACGGTCCACGGGCGGAGCGGCAGCTTCTGGGCCGCTTTCGCGATCTGCTTGTGCGAGCCGAACTCGTAGAAATTGTTGTAGGTCGTCGCCCAGACCTCGCCGGTCAGCGGGCGGTCGAGCACGTATCTCTCGTTGCGCTTCAGCGGGTAGAGCCCTGCCGTCGGGTCCGGAGCCGCATCGTCGGCCGCGGCGCGTCCCGCTCCCGCGACGGCGCCGGCCGCGAGCAGGATCGGGCCCGCCGCGATCGCCTTGGCCAGGCTGCGCCGGCTGAGGAACGCGCTCTCCGGCGTTGCGTCCCGCTCAGGGATCTCCCATTCGCGCTTTCTCTTGATCAACATGGACTGCTCCCTCGCCTGCGTCGCTCGACGCGATGCCGGACGATAGTCGAGACGGCACCCGGCGGCACGACACAACTCTGGCCCGCGCGTTCAACTGGGCGTGAGAGGGCGCTCGGCGTCCTCAGAGCAGTCCCGCTCCCTGGGCCAGCAGCTTCAGGGCGATGACGGCGAGAACGACGACGATGATGCGTCGGAAGGTCGCCTCGCGGATCAGGCCGCGCAGCCATGTCCCCAGCGCGATGCCGACGAGGACCGGCACGCAGGCAGAGCAGGACCAGACGATCTCCTGCCAGCCGAGGAGGCTGGTCGAGGCCATGCTGACGTAAAGGGCGAACGCCGCGCATATGTAGACGACGCCGAGCGAAGCGACGAAGAAGTGGCGCTGCAGGCGGAGCGCCACGAGGTACATGATGATCGGCGGCCCGGCGAAGCCGGAGACCCCGCCGATGAAGCCGCCGACCGCCCCGGCCAGCGCGCCCAGCGGCGCCTCGACCGCCGGCGGCACGGTGAACTGCCAGGGAGACGCCTGGTTGGCGCAGAACAGCAGGATGACCAGGCCGATGGCGACGGCGACGGTGCCCGGGTCGAGCTGCGCCAGGATCGACACGCCGACCGGCAGCATGACCATCATGGTCAGCAGCAACGGCCAGAAGCGCCTGAAGGTCTCCCGCCACATGCCGCCCTGGACCGCCTGCACGACGTTGGTGACGACGATCGGGACGGACACCAGCGCGAGGCCTAGGCGACCGTCGATCGCCAGCGTCATGATCGGCACGGACACCAGCGGCAGGCCCAGGCCGATCACGCCCTTGACCAGGCCGCCCGCGAGCAGGCCGGCGAACGTGATCGCGAAAGCGAGCGCGGTCAGCGACGGCAGGATCGGCATGTCGAAGATCGTCAGCATGAGGCCGGGGTAGCACGCCCCCGCGCCGCGCCGATAGCGCCGGGGGTAGGCGGCCGGCCGAATTCCAGCCATGCTCGCGCCGATGAGCCTGAGCCCCGCGAACGGACCGGCCGCCGCCCCGTCGCCGCCGGAGAGCACGAGCTGGGCGTTGGTCCTGCTGCTCGTCGGCGCCGGCGTCGTCGCGGCGCTGCATGTCGGGAAGGCGCCGCCGGCGCTGCCGCCGCTGCGCGCCGACCTGGCGATGAGCCTCACCGCATCGGGCTGGTGCGTGTCGCTCTTCAACGTGATCGCTGCGGCGCTCGGCATGCTGGCCGGGCTCGCGGCCGATCGGGCCGGGCACCGGCGCCTGATGCTGACCGGCCTTGGCGCCATGACCGCAGCAAGCCTTGCCGGCAGTCTCGCCCCCGACGCCGAGTGGCTGCTCGTCTCGCGCGTCGTCGAAGGATCGGGCTTCCTGTGCGTGGTCGTGGCTGCGCCGACCCTGATCCTCGCCGCGACGGCCGAGCGGGACAGGCGGTTGGCGCTCGGGCTCTGGTCGACCTACCTGCCGGCCGGCGCCGCCCTGATGCTGGCGGGCGCCCCCTGGCTGCTGCCGCAGCTCGGCTGGCGCGGCGTCTGGGCCGGAACGGCTGCGGCAAGCCTGGCCTACCTCGTCGGGCTCGCGCTCGTTGCGGGACGGCTGCGCAGCGCGCCGTCCCCTACCCGGGCGCGCAATGCCGTCGGCGCCGTCGCGAGCACCGTCGGCGCGCCGGGGCCCGTCCTGCTCGGCTTGTGCTTCGGCCTGTACACCGTGCAATGGATGGCCGTGATCGGCTTCCTCCCCACATACCTCGCCGAGCAGCGCGGCCACGGGCCGGCGATGGCTGCGCTCGTCACGGCTGCCGTCGTCGCCGTCAACATTCCCGGCAATATCCTCGCGGGCTGGCTGCTGCACCGCGGCGTCGGACGCGGCGCCGTGATCGGCGCCGGCGCGTGCGGCATGGCCGTTGCGGCCCCGTTCATCTTCGGCGGGCACGAGAGCGAAGCCTGGCGGCTCGCCGGCTGCGCCATGTTCTCGTGCCTCGGCGGCATGGTGCCGGCCGGCGTGCTGGCCGGCGTGCCGCGCCATGCGCCGCGCCCCGAGCTGACCGCGACGACCAACGGCCTGGCCGTGCAGGGCTCGAACCTCGGCAACCTGGCCGGCCCGCCAGCCCTTGCGGCCGTGGCTTCTGGCGCGGGCGGCTGGACCGATGCGCCGCTGTTGACGATTGCCGCGGCGGGCGGCCTTCTGGTCGCCGGCCTTGCGCTCGGCCGGCGCGAGCGGGCGGCGCGACGCAGCCGCAGGGACGAGGAGACCTAAGAAGCGTGAGCCCGCGCCAACCGATGCCGGCACCAGCGCCGTTCCTCCGAGCGCTCGACCGCGTGACCGTCGCGAATGCGGTGGTGTCCTTCCTGTTCGCCGTCACCGGCCCCTTCGCGCTCCTGCTAGCGGTCGGCGCCAAGCTCGGCGCGACGCCCGCGCAGATCCAGGGCTGGCTCCTGGCCGGCTATGCCATCGGCGGCCTGATCTCGGTCGGCGCCAGCATCGGCTTCCGCCAGCCGATCGCGATCGCCTTCTCGATCCCGGGCGCTGCCATCCTGACGCAGACCACCCTGCCGCTCCCCCTGCCGGAGATTGCCGGGGCGACCGTCGCGACCGGCGCGCTCCTCATCCTCTTGGGCGCCACCCGGCTCGTCGGCGTGCTCACCCTCGCCGTCCCGCTGCCCGTGGCCATGGGCATGGTCGCCGGCATCTTCGTCCCCTTCGCGCTGCCGCTGGTCACCGCGCTGCCGCACGTGCCCGGCCCCTGGGTCTGCGCCGTCGCCGGCTACCTCGCGGCGACCATCATCCGGCCGATCGGGCAGGTCGTGCCGCCGATGGTCATGGCGATCATCGGCGTCGGGGCCGCCTATGCCTTCCAGCATCTCATGCAGATGAGCTCCGGCGTCGTGACCATCAGCGTGCCCGGTCCGATCGGGCCGACCGGGCCGGCCTCGCCCGCTCTCGACTTCGTTCTGCCGACGCTCGACCTCGGCGAGATCGTGCTGCCGCAGTTCACCTGGCGCGCCATCGCAGAGCTGGTGCCGCCGATGCTGGTCGCCGTGGCCGCGATCCTCAACCTGCAGGGATTCGCGCTGATGCGCCATCGCGGCTATGCGCCGCCGATCAATGCCGCTACGGCGCTGTGCGGCGTCGGCTCGCTCGCCAATGCCGCCTTCGGCTTCGTGCCGCACAACGTCACCGGCCCGGCGACAGGCCTGCTCGTCCAGGGCGGCCGGATCGAGCGGCACTGGGCGGGCGGCGTGCTCTGGGGCGTCCTGATGACGGCGTTCGGCTTGCTGGCGCCCAGCGTCACCGACCTCGCGCTCAGGCTGCCGCCGCCGCTGATCGCCATGCTCGGCGCTCTCGCGCTGATGCCCGTGCTGCTCGGCGCGCTGCGCACGGCCTTCGGCGGCGCGCAGCCCCTGCCGGCGCTCCTCGCCTTCCTCGTGACCTCCGCCGGCGTGCCGTTCCTCTCCGTCGGGGCAGCGTTCTGGGGCCTGCTCGCCGGCCTGATCGCCCATGGCGTGCTGCGCTTGCAGGCCGGCATCGACGCGCGCCCGCCGAGACCGTAAAGATCCACGACCGCTGCAACCGCCGCCTGGAGGATTCCCGTGCCGCTCGCGACTCCGATCGAGGCCCCGGAGGGCCGCGTCGTCCCGATCGAGGTAGTGCCGCTCGCCGGCTACCCGGCCTGGCGCTCGGCGGTGCCGTCGCACCAGCGCGCCTGGGCGGATTCCTCCGGCTTCAAGGCCGAAGCGGGGGCGCACCTGCTGCTGCCCGACGCCGACGGCAATGCCGGCGCCGTCCTGCTCGTGGTCGAGGACCCCGTCGGGCACGAGCCCGGCGCCACGCCGGGGCGGATGTGGGATTACGCCGGCCTTCCCGCCGGCCTGCCGGGCGGCGACTACGCCTATCGCAGCCTGCCGCCGGCCCAGGCGGAGAAGGCGGCGATCGGCTGGATGCTCGGCGCCTACGTTTTCGACCGCTTCAAGTCGCCGCCGAAGGAGGCGCCGCGGCCGAAGCCTCGGCTGGTCTGGCCGAGCAGCTGCGACCGCGCCGCCGCATTGCGCGTCGCGCGCGCGGCGTCGCTGGCGCGCGACCTGATCACGACGCCGGCGGAGAACCTGGGTCCGGCCGAGCTCGAGCAGGCGGTGCGCGCCGTCGCCGCCATGGACGAGAGCGCCTTCGTCACCGCGATCGCCGGCGACGCGCTGCTCGCCCAGGGCTATCCGGCCGTGCACCGGGTCGGGCGCGCCAGCACGCGGCCGCCGCGGCTGATCGACCTGCACTGGGCAGCGCCGGGGCTGCGCCACGACGCGCCGCGCGTCACCCTGGTCGGCAAGGGCGTGTGCTTCGACACCGGCGGCCTCGACCTCAAATCGGCCGACGGCATGAAGCTGATGAAGAAGGACATGGGCGGCTCCGCCATCGTGCTCGCGCTCGCCCAGATGGTGATCAACGCCAAGCTGCCGGTCCGCCTGCGCCTGCTCATTCCGGCCGTGGACAACGCGGTGGCCGGCAACGCCATGCGGCCGATGGACGTGATGACGACGAGGAAGGGCCTGACCGTCGAGATCGGCAATACCGACGCCGAGGGACGGCTGATCCTGTGCGATGCGCTGGCCGAGGCCTGCCGCGAGAAGCCGGACCTGCTGGTCGATGTGGCGACCCTGACGGGGGCCGCCCGCGTGGCGCTCGGCCCCGACCTGCCGGCGCTGTTCTGCGACGACGAGACGCTCGCCGCCGACATCCTGGCAGCCGGGCGGCTCGAGGACGACCCGCTCTGGCGGATGCCCCTGCACAAGCCCTACCGCAAGCTGCTCGACAGCAAGGTCGCCGATTTGAACAACGTCTCCGACGGCCCGCATGCCGGCGCCATCACGGCGGCCCTGTTCCTCAAGGACTTCGTCGATCCCGCGGTGCCCTGGGCGCATATCGACGTCTTGGCCTGGAACCTGAAGCCGCAGCGCGGCCGGCCGGAGGGCGGCGAGGCGCAGACGCTGCGGGCGCTCTGGCGCGTGCTGCGGCAGCGGTTCGGGCGGGCGTGAGGCGGGGGCAGCGAGCCGCTCCTGGCGGGTGGCGCTGCCGGCATTCCGTCGCGTGCCGTCAGTCCTCGCGCAGCCAGTTCTCGATCGCGAGCCCCTCGACGCGCGCAAATTCCTGCTCGTTGTCGGTAGCGATGGCGCAATCGATTGCCAATGCGTGGGCGGCGATGAGCAGATCTTTGCCGCCGATGGGGCGGCCGCTCCGCTCCAGGCTGGCCCGGATCGCGCCATGGATGGCGTCGGCCGGCGCCTTGAAAGGCTGGACGTCGAGGGCGCCGAGCACCGTTTCGAGCTGCGCGGAGAGGCGCGGCGATCCCTTCTTCTCGGCACCGAAGCGAAGCTCCGCCGCGACGATGATGCTGGTGCAGACCTGCGCGTCGCCGACCGCACGGATGCGCTGCGTTGCGCGGCCCTGCGGGTTGCGGACGAGATCGGACACGACATTCGTGTCGAGGAGGTAGCGCCTCATAGCGCGACGGGACCGGGTGCCGGGTCGTCGATCGGCGGGAACTCCTCGTCGAGCGGCGCCAGGGCCGCGAGCGTGGCCAGCAGGGATCGCGGCGGCAGCGGCTCGATGATCAGCCGGTCGCCCTCCTTGCGCATGATGGCGTCCTCGCCCGGCAGCTCGAACGCGCGCGGGATGCGGACTGCCTGGTTCCGGCCGTTCTTGAAGAGCTTGACCTGTCGGACGCTGCTCACGGCGGCCTCCCTAGGCATAGGCCGAAGCATAGGGCTGCGACGTCGCGCTTGTCGAGCGGTGCGGGCATGGTTGCGTCCGGCCATTTGCGGCAACGCGCATCGCGCGCCGCAGCCCTTGCAGCACCGGGACTTACCCTTCGCTAACCATCCCCCGCCGATCATTCCGCTCGCGCATCGATTCGCGCTGACGAGTAGCGGGGGGGGGGGCGTACGTGGCGGTCGAGCTGAAGCCGACGGAGGCGCTGGAGCTATGGCGCGGCGCGCTGGTCGAGAGCGTGCGGCGGGCCGGGCCCGACCTGTCGGCGCGCCAGATGGCGGTGGTGCTCACCGTCTACATGACGGCGCCGCCGCACACCGTGCGCGGCCTGGCGAAGCTGCTCAATGTCTCGAAGCCCGCGATCACGCGGGCGCTCGACCGGCTGAGCGCGCTGGGCTACCTCCGGCGAAAGCCGGACGATGCCGACCGGCGCAGCATCCTCGTCCAGCGCACGGTCAAGGGCTCGGTCTTCCTGCGCGAGTTCGCCGAGATCATCGTGGCGCTGGCGCTCAAGCTGCGCGACCCTGCCGCGTCGCCCGCGAGCGCGGCGCCGAGCGCCGAGCGCTGACGCCGACCCGCCGACGCGAACCCGCCGACGCCACACCAGGAGACCCCGCCGATGTTCTCCCTCGCCGAGCTCGAGTCCGCGGCCCGGCTGGTCCACGACGTCATGCCGCCGACGCCGCAATACGCTTGGCCGCTGCTCGCCGAGCGCACGGGCTGCGCGGTCTGGGTCAAGCACGAGAACCACACGCCGACCGGCGCCTTCAAGGTGCGCGGCGGCCTCGTCTACATGGACCGGCTGAAGCGCGAGCGGCCTGAGGTGTCAGGCGTGATCAGCGCGACGCGCGGCAACCACGGCCAGTCCATCGCCTTCGCCGGCCGACGCGCCGGGCTCAAGGTCACGATCGCCGTGCCGCACGGCAACAGCGTCGAGAAGAACGCGGCGATGCGCGCCTTCGGCGCCGAGCTGGTCGAGGTCGGCCGCGACTTCGACGCGGCACGCGAGCAAGCGCAGGCGATGGCGCGCCAGCTCGGTCTCGCCATGGTGCCGTCCTTCCACCCCGACCTGGCGCGCGGCGTCGCCACCTACGCGCTCGAGCTGTTCCGCGCCGTGCCGGACCTGCACACGGCCTATGTCCCGATCGGCATGGGCTCGGGCATCTGCGGCATGATCGCGGCGCGCGACCTGCTCGGCCTCAAGACGCGGATCGTCGGCGTGCAATCGACCGAGGCGCCGTCGGTGGCTCTCTCCTTCGCCGCCGGCAAGATCGTCACGACCGAGACCGCCGACACGGTGGCCGACGGCATGGCGACGCGCATCCCGCATCCCGACGCCATGGCGGTGATCTGGAAGGGTGCGGAGCGCATCGTGACGGTGAGCGACG
>JAEULF010000046.1 GCA_016793965.1 Alphaproteobacteria bacterium
CGCAGGACTGCATCCGCAAGGTCGAGACCATCGAGTACCCCGAGCTCGGCATGGAGGCGGTCTGGCGCATCGAGGTCGAGGACTTCCCCGCCTTCATCGTCACCGACGACAAGGGCAACGACTTCTTCAAGCTGCTGAAGGTGTGATCGCCAGCGTCAGCCGCCCCGCTGCCGTCATCCCAGACCTGCGCGGTGCGAAGCGCCGCGCAGGTCTGGGAGCCAGCGCATGGACTGCAGGGCGAATCCAGCACGGAGGTCGCGCCGTCACCGCTCCGCCGCCGGCGCCAGCGCGTACCAGTCGAGCTTGCGCGTCAGCCACATGATCGCGGCGAGGATCGCGAGCAGCCCGAGCGAGCCGGCGAGGAGCGCCAGGTCCTCGGCGCTCAACAACACGTAGAGGCCGCCATAGGCGATCCCCAGCGCGCCGCCGAGCACCGCGGCCCGCCGCCAGCCGCGCAGCGCCGCCGCGGCATAAGCCGTGCTCAGCCCGACCACGGCCGCCGCGCTCGCGGCGTAGGCGCGCGCAAAGCCTGCCTGCTCGGCGAGCGCCAGCAGCAGCACGAAGAACAGCGCCAGCGCTGCGCCGACCAGGCCGTACTGGACGAGATGCACGCGCGCGCCGACCAGCGCCTCGAACAGCCAGAGCACGGCGAAAGTCACCCCAACGATCAAGAGCGAGAACTTCACGCTGCGCTCGACGGCGCGGTAGTCGGTGACCGGCTCGACGAGCGCTACGCCGAAGGCGGCTTGATCGATCCCGTCCGGCTTGTCGTGCACGCTCCAGCCGCTCGGCCACTGCTGCGGGAAGCCGCGGCCGAGCTCCGAGGAGCGCCACGTCGCCGCGAAGCCAGCGGCGTCGATCGTCCGCTCGGCCGGCGGCAATGCTCCGACAAAGCTCGGATCGGGCCAGGGCGACCGGATGGCGACGCTCGTCTCGGCACCGAGCGGCAGCACGGTCAGTCGCCCGCTGCCGTTGAACGCCAGGCGGAAGTCGAAGTCGAGCGGTGCCGCGAGATCGAGCGACGGCAACGGCAGATGGAGCCGCGCGGCGCCGACGAGCGCCAGCCCGTCGAAGCCCGGCCGCCAGGCGACCTCGGCGGCACCCACCTTTGCCCGCGGCACATGCGTCGCGCCGCGCAGGTCCGAGACGCCGACGACGAGCGCCGCCTGCTCGGGGAACAGGACGACCTCGCCCTTGACGTGGCGCGCCACGTCGACCGGCGCGAAGCTGCCGCTGAGCCGGGCATCGGCAGCGAACACCACGGCCTCGAACATGCCGCGCTTGCGCCGCTCCGGACGGAGATCCGCCGCGACGTCGAGGCGTTGCGGCAGGACGTAGAGCATGCGCACCGGCCCCTGCTCCCGCGCACCGCGCTGATCGGTCGAGACGACGGCGAAGGGAATCGCGAGGACCGGCCCGGCCAAGCGTTGCGCGCCGCCCCAGAGCTGGCCGATCTCGGCGGTCACGGCCGTCGCGCGCTCTTGGCGCTCTTGCACGAGACCCAGCACCGTCGCCAGCAGGGCGCCGACGATCAGAGCGGTCAGCAGCACGATCGCAACACCCTTCTTGAGCAAGCGCGCGCCGACCGATTCGGCGCGCTCGGACCGCTTGCCGGCGGGAACCGCGTTCGCGGCCTCGGCGGTGCTCGACTGGCTCATGTCTTCGCTCCGGTTGCTTACAGGAAGCTCGGCTGGTCGCGGCGGCCGATCTTCGGCTGCCGGAATCGTCTCGCGGGAGGGCGGTGCTGGAGCAGGCACAAGGCCCGACTCGCCGTCGACGCGCCGGCGCAACGCGTCCAGCTCCGCATTGAGCGTCCCCGTGCGCATCAGCGCGAAGAACGCCAGCAACGGGCCCCCGACCGTGACCAGCATGACCAGGATGAAGACGACGAACGCCGCCATGCCGCCGACTGTCCCCCGATGCGCCGGTCAGCGCGCGTGCGCATCCGGCAGGAACGCCAGGTTCGTCGGGGATCGTGCAGCCCGCATGGAGGATCGATGCAGCGCCGGTGCAGGACCGCCGTCAGGCCGTCGGGCGCTTGCCGCCCGCGCATGCGCCTCCCCACGGCGACATCGCCGCGATCGACCGCGCAGCGCGGCAGCGCCGGCGCTCGCGCGCTGCGTCCTGCTCGGTCGCTGCGCGCCAAGGTAGCGACTCTCGGGACGCGCAATCGCCTTGCCCATGGAGCGGGGATCCTGGCAGGGTCCCAGCGCTTGAACGGGCGGCCCTGTCGCGATGCGCGCGGGCCACCGTCTCCAGGGAACGGGACGGCATGAGCGACATCGGCGCGGCAGGCCGATCGGACAGGGACGGTGCAGCGTGACGGCGGCGCGCGACTGGCGGCGCTGGGCGTTGCTGGCCGGGATCGGCGCCTGCGCCGGCGCGGCGGCGATCGTCTTCGGCATGCTGCTGAACCGCACCGAGCTGCTCGTCAGCCGCGAGGAGGCGGCCGTCGTCCTCCACATCGAGCGGCTCGACCGCGAGCTGCAGCGCTTCCTGGTCGAGAGCGAGGTTGCCTCGGGAGGGACATCGGGGGCGGCGCCCGACCAGCGCGCCGAGCCGGAGCTGCGGCTCGACATACTCCTGAGCCGCCTCGACCTGGTGGCAAGCGTGCACGGCAAGCGGTTGGAGGAAGCAGCCGCTGCCCCAGGAACGCTCGCCCGCCTGCGCGCCGCCGCCGCCGCCATGGAGCGCGCCACGCGCGACGGCAACCTCGCCGACGCCGAGCGCCGTCGCCGGGTCCGCGCCGCGGCGGCCGAGGCGGACGACCTGGTGGGGGCGCTGCGCACGGACGCCAACGTCGTGCAGACCATGCACGACGAGGCCGTCGCCGCAGGCATCCGCGAGCTGCAGATCGCCGCCGCCGCCGCCTTCTCGGCCGTGGCGCTGCTGCTCGGCATGCTGGCCCTCGACCGCGGCCGCCAGGCGCGACGCATCGCGCAGGCGCACGACGAGATGGCGCGCGCCCTCGACCAGCTGCGCGCCACGAAGTCGCAGCTGGTCGAGATGGAGAAGATGGCAGCGTTGTCCGGCATGGTCGCCGGCATCGCGCATGAGGTGAACACGCCCGTCGGCACGGCACTGGCCGCTGCGAGCGAGCTGAAGGACAGCGTCGCGCAGGTCGTTCGCCAGCTTGACGCGCAGAGCCTGACCCAGGACGATCTGACGGAGTTCCTGGACCGTGCCGTGCGGCTCGCCGCGCTGGTCGGATCGAGCGCCGCGCGCACCGGCCGCCTCATCGAGAGCTTCAAGCAGGTCTCGCTCGACCAAGCTGGCGAGGAGCGCCGCGTCCTCGAGCTCAAGACCTATGTCGAGGAGACGCTGGCAAGCCTGGCGTCGAGCTGGCAGCGCCCGGGACTCTCCGCCGCCGTCGCCGTGCCGCCGGGCATCGTGCTGGACACGTTCCCCGGCCTCCTCGTGCACGTGCTCTCGCGCCTCCTCGTCAACGCTGCGCAGCACGCTTTCCCTGACAGCCGCGCGGGCAACGTGACGATCGCCGCGCGCGAGGTCGAGCTGGCGGCAGTCGATCCGAGGGCGCCCGCGCCCGGCGCCCCGAACCTGCAGGCTGTCGAGCTGACCGTCGCCGACGACGGCGTCGGCGTGCCGGAGGAGAACCGCCGGCGCGTCTTCGAGCCGTTCTTCACCACCCGCCGCGCCGCCGGCCAGGTCGGCCTCGGCCTGCACGTCGTGTTCAACATCGTGACCCAGCGCCTGGGCGGCACGGTCGCCATAGCCAGCGGCGCCGGCGGCCGGGGGACGGCGATCGTGCTGACCTTCCCGCGCGTCAGCCCGCTGGCTGACGAAGCCGCTCCCGCCGGCGCGTGACCCCGAGCGCACCTGCCGTCATGCCGGCGGCGTCCCGTTCGCGGCGCTGTCTCTCGGTCCCCGCAGGAAGCGCTGGTAGGCCAGCCCGATCGCGATCAGCGCCAGGCCGAGGCCGAGGAAGGAGAGAGCGCGCAGCAGGCCGGTCAGCTCCGCCATGTCGAGCAGGAAGACCTTGGCGACGGTCAGCGCCACGACGATGAGGCCGCCCAGACGCAGCACGCCGACGCCCCGCCACAGGCCGGCGGCGAGCAGCACGGCGCCCAGGGCCAGCCAGGCGATCGAGTAGGCGTAGAGCTCGCTCTCGCCGACCGGGACGTGCGCCAGCACCGGCCCGACGAAGGCGCGGCGCACCTCCAACCCGGCCGCCAGCACGGCCAACCCCAGAGCGGCGATGCCCGACGCGGCGGCGGGCTGCCGCATGCCCTGGCGCGCGAGCTCTGAGGCGAGGAGGCCGAGCAGCAGCGCCGGCACGCCGAAGGCGAGCTGCACCAAATTGGCGATCGGCGCGGTGCCGACGGGGTCGCCGGTCTGCAGCGGGTTCAGCGCGAGGAGCGGCCCGAGCAGGAGGCCCGCGGCGCCGATCGCGGCGACGAGCCGCCAAGCAAGGCCGCGCACGGGACGGCTTCCTCGACTTTCCGCGCGCAGCAGGAGCCAGGCGAAGGCGAGCCAGGCATCGACCACCAGCGCCGCCTCGAGCAGCCCCAGCGAATCATGCGCCAGCGAGCCGCCGCTGGCGAGATGCCGGCACTCCAGCGTCACCAGCGCCAGCGCCAGCGCATAGGCCGCCGCCTCCATGACCTGCACCGGCCCGTCGTCGGCGCGCGCGCGGAACAGCCGGACGGCGGCGGCGCACGCCAGGGCCGGCAGGCCATAGCCGACGATGAGCCAGTTGGCGACCGGCGTCGCCGCGATCGGGTAGTCGAGCACGGCGGGATTGACGATCAGGCGCGCCAGCACGGCAGCGGCAAGCGCGCCGGCCGTCCAGCGCAGCGCCGGCAGCGGGATGCGCCGCTCGATCCAGGCGATGGCGGGCAACGGCGTCGCCAGCGCCACGCTCAGCCAGGCGTCGCGCAGGAGGCAAGCGAAGGCGAGGCAGAGCGCCGCGACGGCGCCGACGGCGAAGGCGGCCAGCGCCGCGTCTTCTTGGCGCCGCTGCGCCGCCGCGGCGAGCGTCACGAAGAGAGCTGCCAGCGCCAGCGCCGCGGCCGCCCAGAGCGCGGAAGAGTCGAAAGCGGTGACGCGCGCATAGGCCGTTGCCATGGCGAGCAGGGCGGCCGCCGCGCCGAGCGCCGCCCAGGCGCCCGTCGGCGTGCGCCGCAGCAGCATCGCCGCCGTCGCGACGGCGAGCGGCATGGCGCCGAGCAGCGCGGCCAGCGCCAGGAGCCCGTCGCGTCCCGCCGGCACGGCCTTCGCCGGATTGCCCCAGATCGGCCAGAGCGCCACCTCGGGCGGGCCGATCGGCCAGGCGAGCAGGAGCAACGGCGCCAGGGCGGAGCCCAGCGCCGGCAAGAGCAGGAACACCGGGCTGCGCCAGGCGAGCGCCAGCGCCGCCGCGAGCGCGGGGAGCCAGGCGCACCACGCGAGGGCGCCGCCCGCAGGCGCCTGCGCGTCGGCGATCACGAGAGTGAGGATCAGCAGCCAGCTCCCGGCTCCGGCGGCCAGCACCATCGCCAGCGGCCCGGTCAGCAGCGCCAGGAGCGCCTGGAGCCGCGCCGGCAGCGCCGTCGGCTGCCAGGCATGCAGGCGCACGGCCATGGCCGGCACGGCGAGGAGATGCGCGGCCAGCGCCAGCCGGTCGGCGATGGTCGCCGCCGCGCTCTGGCCGATGAGCTGCCACACCAGGCTCGCCGCCAGCACCGGGCCGACCAGCGCGGTCCAGGCGCGCCAGCGCAGCACGGCGAGCAGGCTGCCCGACAGCGCGACCAGGTATCCCGAGAGCGCCTGCAGATTCGGGGCCTCCGTCGCGACCAGCGCCGGCGTCGCATAGCCCAGGACAGCGGCGAGCACGGCAACGAGCTGCCCGTGCAGCAGCGCCGCCGACAGACCGACGAACGCCGTCGCCGCGAGCGCCGCGAAGGCCGCCCAGGCCGGCATCAATCCATAGAGCGCGTAAGCCGCGTATCCGGCCGCATAGAGCGCCACCAGCCCGCCCGCCGCCAGCGCCGCCGGCGCGAGGCCGGGATCCGGCTGCAGCCTGCGGCGCAGCACGACGCTGCCGGCGAGCAGCGCCGCGCCGAGCAGCGCGCCGATGACGCAGCGCGCCGCCGGGCCGAGCAGTCCTTGCTCGATCGAGTAGCGCACCATGAAGACGCCGCCGAGGCCGAGAGCCAGCGCGCCGATCCAGATGCCCCAGCGCCGGGTCAGCAACTCCTCGAAGCCGGCGCCTTGCGCCGGCGCTGCGGCGGCAGGCGGCAGGGCAGCGGACGGCAGGGCGGCGGTCGGCGAGGTGACCGGCGACGCGGCGTCGCGTTGAGGCGTTGCCTGCAGCGCAGCAGGCGCCGCCGGCGGCGACGGCGCGACCGCCGCACCCTGCTGCTCCGGGTCGGAGCGCGCGGCGCCGTCGAGCGACGCGACCTTCCGCCGCAGCACAGCGATCTCCGCGCGCTGGCTCCCGACCTGCGCCAAGGCAATGATCGCCAGGACCCAAGGGCCGACGACCACCACGATCGCAAGAATGACCAGAATCTCCATGGCAGCAAAACGCTAGCGGCATCGCCAGGCCCTGGATAGCTTGCGCGCATCAGGAACTTCGGCTAGTCGCGCGACAAGGGCACGCCCGGAGCGCAGCGCCCCCGGCCGATCGTCGTCGCGCTCCGGTCGAGGCTGGCTGCTCATGTCCATTCTGGACTCGCGATCGTTGCGCTGTCCGCGATGCGGCACGGAGCTGCAGGCAACCCTCCTGGACACGGCGGACGCGAGCCGGCTGCCGGCGCTGCGCGATGCGGTGCTGGACGGCACGCTCGATCGCGCGGACTGCCGCGCCTGCGGCGCCGCGCTCAGGATCGACCGCCGCCTCCTTTATCTCGACCGCGATCGCGGTACCGCGCTCCTTGCGCTTCCCGAGCGCTCCCGGGCCAAGCCCGAACGCGAGGTGCAGCACGTCGCGGACGTTCTAGCGCTTCTGCCGTCGGCCCATGCCGACCCGGCGCTGGCGATGCCGCATGTCGTGCGCGGCAGCGGCGGCTTGCGCGAGGCGCTCGTGGCGGCGGACGCTGCGTTGCCGCCGGAGCGGCTGGACGCGCTCAAGGCGTTGCTGCGCGCCGCGCACCCGACCCTGGCGCGCCGGCCGTCGCTGCAGCTGCTGCTGGAGTCGGCCGACGCAGGCGACCTGCGCTTCGCCGCGGTCGACCGGCGCGGCCGCGCTCGCTACCGCGTCGACCTGCCGGGCGCCGCGGCGCCGGACGCTCTCGACGAGATCGATGCCATCGTCGCCGCGGCCGTGGCCGCGCGGACGCCGACGAGCTGGACCGCCCGCCTGGCCGCGGCCTGCCGGCGCGCCTGGCCGTGGCCGGTCGAGCCGGCGACGCCGG